>NZ_CALJAH010000049.1 GCF_938028185.1 uncultured Cardiobacterium sp.
GCCGTGGTTGCCGACGTGTTGCCGAAGCTGGGTTTTTCCGCGACCGACACCGCGCGCGCCGTCAAACAAATCGACGAAGGCAAATACCGCGTTACCAAAATTGACATCACCAAAATGTTCCGCCTCGGCACCGACCAGGACGTGCGCGATTACCTGCGGATGATGCCGCACACCGTTTCTGCCCGTGGCGACCGCTGCGAGTTCTGCAAAAACACCTTCTACATTGGCAAGCATTCCGGCCTCTGGTCGCTCAAGATTTATAACAAATATCTGGAAATCACCAGTCGTTCAAAGGCGCACCGCCTGCCGGATTTCTTGCCGCGCGAAGATTTCGAGCAATTCGTCGCCGGACAGCTCCGTGTAGAGCTCGTATTACAGAAACAGATATTGGACCGTCTTCAACTAACCGATCCCGTTTTGCTGCAAAACAGACTTGATGAAGTATTTAACGAATTTACCGGGAGAATCACCATGCGCAACCAAGAAATAGCCGAACACGATTATGTAAAACTTAGTCCCAGTTTTCAGGGCACTGTAGAAAAGTGGCGCGCGGGTCGTGATTTGAAGTCGCTGATGTCAAAAACAACCTATTACCGCCATCGCGCCGAGTTGTTGAAGATTGGGATTGATATTTCCAAGCCGCCGATAATGGCGGAAGACCGGACGGCGATAGTGCGTCCGATAAAGGTACTGGCACCGATGGAGGTCGTAGAGATACCGCCGCGTTTGCAGCCGTATCTGTTGCGGGTAGCGTGATGTTAAGCATTGAATTTGAAATAGAGGATTTGTATCTGCGTTTGCATGATATTGAAATGGAGATTGAAGAAATCAAATATTGGCTTCCTGAAGAATCAGAAGCAGAACGTGAATATTGCTTGCAAGATATTGATTATTTGATTGCAGAAAGAAGTAATATCGAATCACAGATTGCAGAGCTGGAACAAATGCGGGAAGAATCACAATGTTGTTGTGGGTATTGTGATTGCGGCAGGGATGCAGACCCTTTATGGGTGAAGTAAGCGTTTTGTAGAAACCTTCGGAACCTGCTTGGGAGCCTGCAAGTTAGCAGGGCGCAGCCCGCTTGCCGCCCGGATAAAACAAGGGATAAGGAACAGTTTTATGATGATTGAGAAGATGTTTCTGGAAGAACAGATTGATGATTTAACGAATTACTTGGCCGAGGTTGAGGAGGAGCTGGAAGAAAAGAGGAAAGAAGTTGCATCGTTAGAGAACCAGATTGCCGAGATGAAGGAAGAGATTGAAGAAATGAAATCCCAACTTGAAGCGATAAACGAAGATGAAGAAGACGAGGAAGAATAAACCATCTGATTCTTTTTGGGTTTTTTCTTTTTGGGGTATTTGATGAGGTTAAACAATTAAGGTAAAAAGTGGCAGTGAGTGTTTTGTACAATTTGAATCTTGTTGAGATAGATTTGGAATACAGGCGGGAGAGACAAATGAAAAAGGTTGAATTGGAGGACGAATTGCAGGAGCTTTTAAGCCGTAATGTGCAGATTGAGAAGGAGCTTGGAGAACTTTCGTGGGCGATGAGCGAGTTGACGGATGAGAGGCGCGAGAATGACGGGCGGATTGAGCAGATTAAAAACCTGATTGAGCAGTTTGAGGAGGATGGCGAATGAGGAGTGAAGAAGAGCAGGAAGAAATAGACTGGCTTGAGAATCGCAATGGCGAGATTGAATCACTGGTTGAATCACACAGGCAAACCATTCAGGAATATGAAGATTTAATTGAGCAATTGATTGAAGAATATAACTCGAACTTGGTTCGGTTATATGATTTGGGTGAAGACCATTTTGTTTATGATGATGAAGAAGACGAGGAAGAATAAACCATGCAAACCGTATCACGTTACATATACGTTGGTGCCAGTTGTTACAACTTTTCCGACGACAAGACGGGTCGTCCGGTTCAGGGGGCGAAGCTCTATCTGGTGCCTACCGAGATGGCCAAAAGGGAGAACATAACCGGTTACGGGGTTGACGTTATCAATGCCGATTATGGCCTGTTTGCGCAATGCCGGACATTGCAGCCGATGAAAGTTTACGATTTCAGCGTGGACATTGACCTGACGGGCAAAACGCCGCGGGTTCGTGTTTTGGGAATCATTGGCGAAGCGCAGAAAGAACAGAAGGCATCATGACCGGATATTTCCTCTGCGAAGTAGTGCAGGGGGCGCCGCAGAATTGCCTTGCGATTCCGGCGGAAAGGACAATGCAGATTTCAGAGATGATAACCATCATATCTGTATTGTGGGCCGCGATAGGTGTTGCTTTCGTCGCGCGCCTTATAGGTAAGCAACTTTCAACATAAGGAATAGCTATGAAAAACAAGCTGATAGCCCTTTCTGCCTTTGCGTTGGCGTCGCCGTTCGCACTGGCCGAGGAAGGAATGGGAGCGGCGGCGGTGAAGGCCGTCCAGGACGCTGCCAAAGACGCGAACCCGGTATATGTGGCGGTGATTGCCGCGTTGGCCGGTTTCTTCGTCGTCAAGCTCATTCGCAAGGCGCTATGAGGAAAGCGGGGGCAACCCCGCTTTTTTAACAGTGATTGAATACAATTTGGGGTTACTGATAATTGCGACGTTTGTTGCAATTGCATTTATGGTGATGTGGCAATGAGGCCAGCAATAAAGCATTTTTGGTTTATTTTTCGTTTTCTTTGGGCGCTGCTGTATTTTTTGGCATTTTTTGTGACGGTTGTTTATACCTTTGCGTTTTTGTTTTCGGGTGTGGCGAATGCGGAAACGGGAAAACTCTGGTACAACGCCCATACCGGTAACAGGTTTTCTTTTTCTAGCCCCGCTGCTGCCTGCGCTTATATTGGAACGGTGCCGGGAAGAAGCCTCGGAAAAGACCGCGGGAAGTGCTGGAAGGAAGGTGAGAACGGTTTTCGTGGTTTCGAGATGAGCGAATACTATGCCGAGGAGAAGACGTGTGAAGTGGAAAGCATCTTAAATAATGGTTCGTCTGATGGTGTTGATTTATCTGGATCATGGAAAACTCTACATTGGATGCGTGCGCCGAAAGGCAAAGATGCCGGAAAGTGGTATCCTGATAGCTTCACCCAATGCGAAAACAATTGTACTGTCCGTTATAAGGTTTTCAATTTTGTGGACGGAAATCCCGTTGTAAATGAAAAAGATGGTACATCACGCAAAGGATTTACAAAATATCAAACAGGAGGCGTTTGTGCACCCCCACCACCCGATGACAACAAAGATCCTGAGCCGCCAAAATCTGATACTGATGACGATGGCAAGCCTGATGATAACAAGCCCGGCGATGGCGGTAGAGACGACAGCAGCGCAGGCGAAGGCGAAGGCGGATCGAGCGGCGAAGGAAAAGGCGATAGAGAAGACGACCCGAAGCAACCGGATGACGGAGGCAGAGACAGCGACGGCATCGGCGACGGAGGCGATGAAGGCGGCGGAGAAAGCGATGGAGACGGCAAGGGAGGCCCTCAGGGCGGCGGAAGCGGCGATGGAAGCGGCAAGGATGGCGATGAAGGCGGCGGAGGCAGCCAATGGCTTCTGTGTCCCTCACACAGGGGATACTACAAAAGGGGTACCGAACCGACGGGCGACTGCGCGCTGACACCGCCGAAGCCCAAAGATCCGAAAAAACCGGGCGATCCGAAACAGCCCGAAGACCCGAAGAAACCTGATCCGAAGAAGCCGGACGAGCCGAATCAGCCCGACCCGAAAAAGCCGGGCGGCGGTAGCGGCGGCGGCGGTGGTGGAGGTGGTGGAGGCGGCAGCCCCGGCCAGTCCGGTCATGACGGCAAGGGAGCCGACGGCAAGGACGGCGGCAATGGCACGCCGGGCGGCAATCCCGGCGGCGGCACGGGCGGCAACGGCAGCAGCGCCGACGGCGACGGCAAACACGACGGGAAGGACGACAAGGGCGAGGGCAGCGGCATTAGCGGCGGCGACTGCAAGACTGGCCGGGCGCCCGTGTGTAAGGGCGATCAGGTGCAATGTTACATTGCGCGTGAGCAATGGCGGACGTCGTGCCTGGCCGAATCCGGGCGAACTGACCTCGGCGCGAAAGGCGACTGCAAGACCGGGAAAAAGCCCGTCTGCCGCGGCGATGCGACGACCTGCTACCAGTTGCAACTTCAGTTTGAGCAGACGTGCGCGGCGACTGGCGGCGGTGAGGGCGATTTGGACGGGGCGAAAGAAGGCTTTGGTGACAGCATCGGCGAGCGCGAGATTGCCGATGAGACCGGATTGGGCAAGGCGCCGACCACGGATGACATCAAAAACCAGTTTGGCAAAGAGGTCGATGTGGCGAGTTACGCCAACAAATTCGATGATCGCGGATTTCTGAACAACCATGCCTGCATGGCGCCGCAGAAATACACGGTGAGCGGCATCAGTTTCACCATTGACTGGTCGATGTTGTGCCTTTTTCTCACCTATGTGGGTTATTTCGTTGTTGCTGTAGGTTATTTCATTGGGTTTCGTATCGTTTCGGGAGGATTTGACTGATGCCGTTGCTTGGTCCGATATTGGGGGCGTTTTTTCGCTTCATGCTGGTCAAAATGCTGGGCGGGTTGGCGAAAGCGTTTCTGTTTCTGCTGGCCTTCATGGTCTTTCGCCTGCTCGCGCTGATTGGCTTTAGCTATGTGATTTACAAGGGATTTGACATCTACGCGCAAGGCGTTTTGCAAAAAATCATGGCGCAATTTGGGCATTTGCCGGAGTTCATTTTGCAAATGTTGTCGATGGCACAATTTGACGTATTTCTTTCCATTATCTTCAGCGCCTATGTGCTCAAATTTTCAATCAAGGGCGCGTCCAAAATAACGATGTTGGGTTAAACATGATATTTCTGATTACAGGCAAGCCGGGGAGTTTCAAGACTCTTTCCACCATCGAACGGGTGCAAAAATACCAGCAGGACCAGGCGAAGCAGGGGCTGGTGCGTGATGTTTACACCAACATCAACGGCATCAAGGTTGAGGGCTGGAAATGGCTGGATGACCCGCGCAAATGGTATGAGTTGCCAGACGGGGCCATTGTGGTGGTTGATGAATGCCAAAAAGAAACGGCAGGATTCGGTGCAACCAATTCGGCCGCGAAGCAGGAGCTGACGATTACCGAGCTGGAAACGCACCGGCATCACGGATTTGATTTGTTCCTGATTACCCAGGGCGTGCATCTCATCAATTCGCGCATTCGCCCGCTGGTGGACGAGCATTATCACTATCTGCGCAAATACGGCTGGAATCGTGCGCATCTCTACATTTCTACCGGCATTATTCCCGCGACCGAACGTGAATCGGTATTGCGCAAGGAATACGAACACAAAATTTACCGGCCATCGAAGAAGACCTACAAACTCTATGAATCGTCGAGTCTGCACACCGTGCAAAAGCGCATACCGCCTGCGGTGTTGTACGGCGTGCCGGCGGTGCTCCTGTTTCTGTGGCTTATTTGGCACGGGATTACCTCGGTGCGCGATATGGGCGGCAACAGGGCGGAGGCGGCGGCAGAAACGGAAGTTTCGGCGGCGGCTGCACCGGTTGCGGAGGCTGCGGCGGGAAAGCGGGGACCGGAGGCGTCTCTGACGCTTCCGGTGCCGGATTTAACCCGCTGACTGCCTATGTGCCACGGATTGAGGCGATGCCGGAGACCGCGCCGGCATATGACGAGTTGCGCAAGCCGAAGGATTTTCCGCGGGCGCAGTGCATGAACAGCAAAAAGCGCGGTTGCCGTTGTTACACGCAGCAGGGTTCACTGATGCGCGATTATCCGCGGGAGGTGTGCCTTGCGCGGGTGCGTGATGGTTATTTTGATCCGACGCGACAGGCGCCGGGCGACCAGCGACAAGCGCGCGGAGCGGGCGAGAGCGACGAAGGAGCGCGCGCCCGCGCCAGCGCGCGACAAGCATTGAGCGCGGCGGCCACAGCACAATGAATGATTGAATGAAACATAATGCGGGAAACAAATGGCGGCGGAATGTTCCGCGAATGGCCGCGCAAAATCTGCCGCAATAAATTTATTCAACTTCGTAGAATGAACCTTAAGTATGTGATTTTACTGTATATTTTTTGCTTGCAAAACCCGTAACCCGCACCGTTGAGCCATTTGCCGTTTTTGTTTCCGCTTTTTTCGCCTCATTTGAGGACACATTTATCGCCCCGCCATTGACGGGGCTTTATTTTTTCCGGGTAGTGGGCGAGGGCAGGGCGGTGATATCAATGCCCCATTTTTCGGCCAGTTGTTGGCGGTGCCGGGCATAGGTTTCGCGGCTGACGAAGTGTTTGGGGTTGATGCCGATGCGCCACAATAGATAAGTACCCCTCACGCCGTGGGGCATATGTAGGATTTGGATACGTTCGCGGTCGCTGATTTTGAGGCTCATGTGTTAATAATCCTGTAATGTTCAGGGGTTGCCATGTGGCTATTTTGTGGCTACAATATAGCCATTATTTAGCTACAGGAGCAATCAGGATGGATACCATAATCCGATGCAGGATACCCGATGACCTCAAGACCGTGTTTGTTTCGCAATGCGAGGGGCAGGGATTGACGGCAAGTCTGGTGATGCGCAAGTTGATAGAGGGCTATGTTGCCGACAACGCGCAGATTGATATTTTCAAACAGCAAAAGAGGGCAAAAAAATGAACCTTTCCGAAGAAAAGATGATTGCCGAGATTCAGGAATCGCAGGCGCGCATTTACAAGATGCTGGCAGAGGTGGACAAATTGCGGGCGGAAACCCGGCATGAAGAAAAAAGCACCTTCAAGGTCATCGTCGAAGCCTATTTCTACCCCTTCATCGTCCTGGCCACCTTGCTGGGGGCGTATGCCGCTTTCATTCACAGATAACCGGCTTCCCGGTATCCGCCGCAGGTTTTGCCCTGCGGCTTTTTTTTTGCGTCCGGCGGCAGTTTGTTCGCCGGGTAGCAGATTGCCCAACAGGGCAAGGCATCCCATCCTCTTGGACAGCCCAGGCCGACGAGGCGACGCAGTCAAGGGCGCGCAGCGGCGAAGCGTACCCTTGACGGCGGGAAAGCCGAAGGCGGCATGATGCGTCCAAGAGGAGAGGATGCCGCCAACGCGTGAACGGAACGTGTCGCTGAACCTGCGGCAGGGATGCAGTCCCGCATGGGTGTAAAAGCGTTGCAGCCGCCGCCCGTGAGGAACGAACGGGTTGCGGCGGGTAGCGGCCTTTGGAATCTGCTTGGGAGCCTGTGAGTTAGCAGAACGCAGCCCGTCCGCCGCCCGGATGGTGCAGGACAGGGGACGTTAACAGTTGTTCATGAAAGAATAGGGCAGGGCGCAAGTCGGGTGTAGTAGTACCCGACTTTGTCCCAAAAATGGGAATATTCTAAACCGGCTGTAATGTTTTGAGGTCGAGTTTTCCTTATTTCTTCGTCATTCTATTGACAATTCTTCTTTTTTTTGCTTGTAAATTTTTCGCCATTCTGTAAGCGCTTTGGTGCTGGTGCCTCTTCCGCCTCTCCCGCTAACTTTAGCCATTGAATATAAAAGCAAAAAATCTATTCCAAACTCTTCACTTACTTTTGCCACGATTTTATCGTCTGGCATTGCACCGTTCACCCACCCGTTGAACTTCTGTTGGTCTATACCTAGCCTTAAAAGGTACTGACGTACACTCGTATTTTCGTCTTTTTTAGACAGTATTAAATCCGTAAATTCAGACATTTGCGAGCCTTTGCGAGTTATAAATCTCAAATTGTAAATTTTTCCTTGACAGATTGTAGGGTAAATGCCATATTTATCTAAATTTCCAATTTGCAAATCTATGATTGACTGGCTGAACATTGAGGTACCGCTTGCGCATCTGCCGATACGGCAGGGGCGTCGCATGGTGATAGACCATGACGGCGTTGTTACCTCGGAGTTCGTCATGTTTCGCGGGGTAGAGAACACCTTTGACGAAGAGGGGAGCTATTCCAGCCGTGTTGCGGTGTCCAGCATTGACAGTGATTACACCGTGGCGCAGACGGGTTCATTGCCGTCGGGGATGGTTTCGGGCATCTCGGTCAAGGGCAATCCGACGAAGTACCTTCAGGGTCATAACATCTTTGGCATTTCCTGCATCCGCAGTCTCGCGCGCGCCGTGGTTGCCGACGTGTTGCCGAAGCTGGGTTTTTCCGCGACCGACACCGCGC
>NZ_CALJAH010000050.1 GCF_938028185.1 uncultured Cardiobacterium sp.
GCAGTTCGGCGGGGAAGTTGTGCTTGATGATGTCCTGCTCGCTGCCGCCGTAGGGCGGGTTCATGAGGATGATGTCGTGGCGGTCGGCTTCGCGGTAGTCGCGCACGTTTTGTTCGAGCGCGTTGCCGTGGCGGATGCGCGGGCTGTCGATGTCGTGCAGTATCAGGTTGGTGATGGCCAAGAGGTGCGGCAGCGGTTTTTTTTCGATGCCGTAGAGGCTTTGGTTCAGGGTGGTGCGGTCTTGTACGGTTTTGACTTGCGGCTCAAGTGCATTGAGCGCGGAGACGAGAAAGCCGCCGGTACCGCTGGCAAAATCGGCAACCGTTTCGCCCAGTTTGGGGTCGATCATCTGCACCATAAAGTCGGTGACGGCGCGCGGGGTATAAAACTCGCCTGAATCACGCTGATTTTGCAGGCTTTTCAGGATGGTTTCGTAGATGTCGCCGAAGGCGTGGCGGTCTTTGCTGCTGTCAAAATCAATGGCGTCGATTTTGTTGATGACCTTTCGCAGCAGTATGCCGTCTTTCATGAAGTTTTTGGCGTCGGCAAATACGTCGCGCACGATGCGCTGGCGCAGCGGGGTTTGTTCGTTGATGCGCAGGTTTTTTAGGGCGGGCATGAGTTCGGTGTCGATGAAGTGCAGCAGTTCATCGCCGGTGAGGGTGTTGCCGTCTTTGTGGTCGGTCGCCCAGTTTTGCCACTGGTAGGCGGGCGGGATGATGGACTGGTAGTTTTCATCGATGATTGCCCAGTTTTCTTCTTTGTTGCCGTAGATTTTGAGGAAGAGCAGCCAGGTCATCTGCTCGATGCGCTGCGCATCGCCGTTGATGCCGGCATCGGAACGCATGATGTTTTGGATGGTTTTGACGAAGGTGTTGAGGCTCATAGGGGGTAACGGGTTGTTTGTGTGCGGGTATTTTAGCGGTTGTGCTGTTTTGTTTGCGGCTGTTTTTGCTGGGGTTACTGGCACAGGCAGCGCTTTGCCGCTATACTGCGCGCCCCTTTTCTGGGGCTAAATCATTAAACATACACAGGAAAAAAATAATGGATCGCAGATCATTCCTCAGCGGCGCTGCCGCCGCTTCCCTCGCCTTCGCCGCCACCGCAGCCAGCGCCGAAGAACACAAGCACGAACACGCCCACGGCGCGGCCAACCCGCACGACGCACTCGTCAAGGCAACCGCCGCCTGCCTCGCCGCCGGTCGTGCCTGCCTTGCCCACTGCCTGCGCCTCTTGGCTGAAGGCGACAAGAGCCTCGGCGACTGCGCCAAAACGGTCAATCAAATGCTGGCGCTGTGCGACGCCACCAACAGCCTCGCCGCGCAACAGGCCGCATTGCTGCCCGCCGTCGCCAAACTCTGCGCTGATGCCTGCAAACAGTGCGCCGAAGCCTGCAAGGCACACGCCGACCACCACGCCGAATGCAAGGCCTGCCTCGAAGCCTGCAACGACTGCGCCGAACAATGCGGCAAAATCGCTGCCTGATTGCCCCATTCGCAAAAAAGCCCGCCATCCGGCGGGCTTTTTCCCAACGAGAACCGCGATGACCACACCCGCCCTCACCATCCCGCTCACCGGCCGCGCCCTGATTGAAGCCTCTGCCGGCACCGGCAAAACCTGGACTCTCACCGGCATCATCCTGCGCCTGCTCATCGAAGGCGACTACGAGCCGCGCGGCATCATCGCCACCACCTTCACCCGCAAGGCCGCGGCAGAAATGCAGCAGCGCGTCCAAAAGCGCCTGCACGCGCTACGCGAAAACCTGAAAGCCATCGCCAGCGGCTACTTCCACGACGAAACCCTGCTGGCCGACGACGCCGGACTTGCCGCCCGCCTCGATGCCATCACCACTGCCAGCGGCGGCGACGACATCAACCGCCACCTCATCCGCCATGCCGTCAAAAAACGCGGACTGAACGGCCTGATCGCGCTCTTTGCCCGCGTCGAAAGCCTGCAAGAACACCTCGACGAAATCTTCATCGGCACCATAGACAGCCTGTGCCAGCGCTGGCTGGCCGAATTTGCGCTGGAAACCGGCAACGACGAACGCCTGCAAATCAACGAAAACAGCCCCGCCCTCGAAGAAACCGTACACGACGCGCTGCGCCGCCTGCGCCACGCCGAATACCTCGCCGACCCGGACGCCTTCGCCCGCCGCATCGCCCAGGGCGCCCTGCATGACAGCGACGCCTACCTTGCCGCCGCACGCGAGGCGACCACCTACCGCGACGCCAAAATCGACAGCGACAACCCCAAAACCGACAGCGACGACACCCCCGCCACCTACGACA
This sequence comes from uncultured Cardiobacterium sp., assembly GCF_938028185.1. Lineage (GTDB taxonomy): Bacteria > Pseudomonadota > Gammaproteobacteria > Cardiobacteriales > Cardiobacteriaceae > Cardiobacterium. The sequence goes on from NZ_CALJAH010000050.1 coordinate 2,292, forward strand.
GCGCGCGCCACGCCACACTCGTCCAACAACTGCGCAGCATAGACCCCGAAACCATCGCCAGCTGGCAAGAACTCACCCGCTCGCCCGCCTTCCTCGCTGCCGTTAATAACAAAAACAGCTGGCACAAAAACCTCGACGCACTGCCTGAACTCATCCACCAACTCCAAAACGAACAACTGCTCGACGACACCACCACAAAACTCGCCCCCGGCTTCCCCAACCCCAATTACAAAAAAGGACACGACGCCCTCGCTACCGCCTACAGCGCCCACCCCCTCACCGTCCTCCTCCGCGACCTCCTCGCCGCGCGCGACGCCCAACAACAACACCACGCCCACCGCACCCGCCAAACCACCAAACAACTGCTCGACACCGTGCGCGACGAATACCCCGCCGCCCTCGAAGCGCGCGGCGAAACCACCTTCAGCGAAAAAACACGACGCATCAACCAGACCCTTGCCCACGAACGCCACGGCGCGAGCCTCGCCCGCTACATCATGCAGCGCTACCCGGTAATGCTGGTGGACGAATCACAAGACCTCAACGACGAACAGGCGACCCTGCTCGAACACACCTGGCTGCGCGCAGATGCCGACCGCGCCCGCACCTTCCTCCTCCTCGTCGGCGACCCCAAACAGGCCATCTACGCCTTCCGTGGCGGCGACGTCGCCAACTACAACCGCCTCAAACAACACTTCACCGCCGCCGAACAACACCGCCTCGACACCAACCGCCGCAGCAGCCCCCACCTCATCGCCGCGCTGAACGAACACTACCTCCAGGGCGACAACGCCCGCCTCGGCGAGCACATCACCTACCACCGCGCCCAGGCCGCCAACCCCGCCCCCACCATCGTCAGCGCCAGCGGCGACCCCATTGCCCGGCCGATGCAGTGGTACCACAGCGGCACCAACAACGGTGAAGAAACCGACGCCATCGCTGCCCTCGTTGCCTACCTCCTCGCCGCCGACAGCCCCTGGGCGCGGCGTAACCCCGACGGCAGCCTCGCCCGCATCCGCCCCGGCGACATCCAAATCCTCACCCGCGGCAACGACAGCCTCGCCGAACTGCAAACCAAACTGCACGCACGCCACATCGACAGCGAACTCAACCACGACCGCAGCGTCTTTGGCGGCACCGTCGCCCGCACCTTCGCCGACCTGCTCGCCGCCATCGAACAACCCGACCAGCGCGACCGGCAAAACCGCCTCCTGAGCGGCCACTACTACGGCTACAGCCAGACAGAACTCGACCGCCTCGCCGCCATCGAACAAGGCAGCATCGCCGCCCGCGCCGACGAACTCACCCTCGCCGACCTGCGCGACGCCCTCGCCCGCGCCCAGGACGACTGGCAAAACCGGGGACTGCTCGCCGCCCTCAACCCGCTGCTCACCCACCGCAAACACAACATCTGGCAAACCCTGGCCAGCTACCCCGCGCCGGACAACCTGCGCCACCTGCTCGACCTGCGCCACATCCAGACCATCATCGCCGAACACGCGCCCGGCCAACGCCCGGCACAATTTGCCGCGTGGTGGCGCGACCAACTCGCCGCCCCGCCGGACGCCGACTGGGCCAAAGCACCGCCGCTACCCGGCGATGACGCCGTGCGCCTGCTCACCATCCACAAAGCCAAAGGCCTCGAATCCCCCATTACCATCCTCGCCACCGGCGGCGTACGCCGCGGCGGTGACAACCGCGCGCGCATCAAAACCTGGCGCTACCGCGACGGCGAGCGCATCCGCATCACCCTCGACAAACCCGAAGGCGACATCGAAACCCGCATCAACACACAAGAAAACGACGAAAACCGCCGCCTGCTCTACGTCGGCCTCACCCGCGCCAAAAACCTGCTGCTCGTCGCCCACCGCAAAAAAAATGGCATCGACAGCACCGAAAAACTCTACCAAACCTACGCGCAAAACCCCGGCCAATGCCCGCACGCCGACGAAATCCCCATCTTCATCACCAATTCCCCCGCCGAACTACCCCC
>NZ_CALJAH010000051.1 GCF_938028185.1 uncultured Cardiobacterium sp.
GATGGAAATCCGTAGAAACAAGCCGTAGGGGCGGTTAGCGCAGCGTAACCGCCCGTCAAACGAAACGGCTCTCTTACTGCGCGAGCAATACTTGTCGCTGCGCGAGAAGTGACGGGCATCGCCCGCAGCGTCAACTAGGAGGCACTGGCGACGCTGAGCAAACACGAACGCGGGCTGTTTCTGGAAATGCTGAAGAAAATCATCGAACAGCAGCGCACACTGACGGGCAGCGCGGCGCTGGAAGAGGAATAAAAAGGGCGGGGAAATCCCGCCCTTGTCATCAAGATTGCACACTCGCTGCGACCAGTCGCAGCACCAGCGGTCGCACCGCCAGCAGGCTGACAAAAGCGACCGGCCAGGTAATCAGGTAGGCCTTCAGCAGCCGCGCCGGATAGCCCGCATCCAACCCGGTATTAAGTGCGACCAACACGCCGCTGACAATCAGCACCATGATGGCCGAGGCATAAAGCGAGAAAAGTACGCCCGCGTATCGCTGTGGCAGTTTACGCATCACGCCTCCACTACCGTTGGTGAGGCGGCGCGGATGAGGGCGGTTGTTGTCTGTTGGTTCATGCTTGCTCCGATGGATTAAGAGAGCGCGCAGTCTATGTCGTACGCGGCGCGGTGAATACGGGAAAAATCGGCGAACGTCGCCACTTTATGCACGATGCGACGTACGCACCCCGCGCAGCGCGCAGCCCAGCGCGATGACCGCCAGCCCTGCCAGCAGGAAAAACGCATACTGACTGCCCGTGAGCGTGCCACGGGCGAGGTCGTCCGGCGCGTGTGCCTGTGCGGCGGCGACAATGCTCGCCGCGACCGACGTGCCGACCGCGCCTGCCAGTTGTTGCAGCGTGTTCAGCACCGCGTTGCCGTCGGCGGAGAGTTGCGGCGGCAGGTGGCGCAGGCCGTGCGTCATCGCATTGCCGACCGCCAGCCCCTGCCCGCAGGCATAGAGCGTATAAAACAGCATGAACAGCGGCGTGGTCAGCACCCGCCCACAGACGGCGAACAGCAAGAGCGCGACAATAACCAGCACGCTGCCGCCCAGCACCGGGCGCGCCGCGCCGAAGCGGTCGAGCAGCCGTCCGGCAAACGGTGCCATCAGCGCGCCGAGCAGACAACCGGGCAGGAGCAGCAGCCCGGCGGTGCGCGCCGATTCGCCGCCCGCGAGCTGCGAGTAGTTCGGAATCAAAAAGCCGAGCGCGAGCACGCAGAACTGAATCAGCAGCACAAACAGCAGGCAATAAACGAAAGTGCGCTCACGGAACACCGACAGGCGCAACAGCGGCCAATCGCTGCGCGCTGAACGGCGAGCGAACCCGGCCAGCGCCAGGCTACTTGCGGCAAACAGCAGCCACAGGGCGGCACCGCCGTGCGTCATCCGCTCCGTGGCGAGAATAAAGGCGCAGAACCCCGCCGCCAGCAGCGCATAATCCAGCGGCGAAAAACGCGCTTCTTTCGTCAGCGGCTCGCTTTGCCGCACCGCCGCCGCGCCGAGGGCGAGCGAAAGCAGCAGCACCGGCACCAGCACCCAAAAAATCACGCGCCAGCCATAAGCATCGACAATCACCCCGCCCAGCACCGGCCCGACCGCAGGCGCCATCGCGGTAATGAGCGAGCCAATCCCCATCAGCAGGCCGAGTTTGCTCGGCGGTGCCTGTGTCAAAATGATGTTGAACATCAACGGCAAGGCAATCCCGGTCGCCGCCCCCTGCAACAAGCGCCCGCCGAGCAGCAGCGCGAAATGCGGCGCCAGCGCGCAAAGCAGCGTCGCCGCGAGAAAAAGCAGATTGGCGCAGAGAAACAGCGCCTTCAGCGGAAAACGCCGCTTGAGGAACGACGACAGCGGCACCACCAGCGCCAGCGCGAGCAAATAGCCGGTGGTGAGCCATTGCACCGCAGCGGTGTCGATGGCAAAGGCGCGCATCAGCGGCTTACCCCTCCCAGCGTAGTGCTTCAATCAACGCCTGCAATCCCGCCGGTTTGTGGCGGTTTTTCGGAAAATACAAATACGCGCCGGGATAAATCATGCGGTAATCGCGCAGAATCTCCACTAGCCGCCCGGCGGCAATATCTTCGGCCACCATCAGCAATGGCAGCCAGGCAATGCCGAGACCATCCCGCGCCGCCATTCTCACCAACACATTGCTGTTAAAAACCGGCGAATAATGAATATCCGCCTTCCGCTCCGCGCCATCCTGCCAAAAATACCATTCCAGCAAATGCTCATGGACATTGAGCGCAAGGCCGATACAAGTATGCCCTGCCAAATCCTGCGGCGATTGCGGCGTGCCCTTTTCCGCCAAATAATTTGGTGCGGCAACCGTCACCATTTCAAAATCCGGGGCAATACGGATGGCGACCATATCCTGTGCCACATCGGCACCCATGCGCACCCCCAGGTCAAAACGTTCGGCGACAATATCGACAAAGCCGTTATTCAAATAAAGCTCTACCTGCAATTCAGGATGCCGGGGCAAAAAATCGCGCAATTTCGGATAAACAATATTGAGGGCGACATTCTCCGAAGCATTCATCCGCACCTTGCCCACCGTCGCCTCGCGGAAACGCCCCATCTCGAATACTTCCGTCTGAATGGCATCGAACAGGGGCGCAATGCGCTCGCATAATTGCTGCCCGGCATCCGTCGTGGAAACGCTACGGGTGGTGCGGTTCAGCAACTTGAGTCCCAGCCGGGCTTCCAGCGCATTCATCGCATGACTTAGTGCCGAAGGCGACACCCCCAACTGCCGCGCCGCGCGGGTAAAACTGCCGGACTGCGCGATGATGCGGAACGCATATAAATCATTGAAATGCCTGCTCATCATGATCTCATTACTAAAGTTTGCTCAAAACTGTATGCAATTATCCCACATAATACGCCACGCCTGCGGTGGCTATAATGCGCCCGCCCACACAACGGAGCAGCGATGAACCGCAAAATCCTTTTCTTGACCGCCGCAATGGCACTTACCTTTGGAGAATACAGCATGGCCAATAATTACCGGGACAATCCCTTTACCCTGACTTATGCCGGGGCAATCACGCAAAACGAATCCGGCAAGGTGAACATTCACCCGGTGCGATACACGCAAAAACAAACCGGCATAGAAATCGCGGCGAATGTTTATACGCCTGCCGGTTACGACCCGGCGAAAAAATATCCGGCCATTGTCGTCGCCCATCCCAATGGCGGCGTCAAAGAGCAGGTCGCCGGATTGTACGCACAACAACTGGCGGAAAAAGGCTATATCACCATTGCCTTCGATGCCGCCTATCAAGGCGCCAGCGGTGGCGAGCCGCGTTATACCGACAAGCCGCAAAACCGGATTGAGGACATTCGCGCTGCCGCCGATTACATCAGCCAATATCCGGGCGCGGACGGTGAACATTTGGGATTGCTCGGCATTTGTGGCGGCGGTGGTTACTCCATTAAAGCTGCGCAAACCGACAAGCGCTTCAAATCTGTCGCCACCCTCAGTATGTTCAATACCGGCGATGCCCGCCGTAACGGCTATCTGCGCAGTCAAAAAGATACCATCCAGCAACGCCTCGCCGATGCTGCCGCTGCAAAAATGAAAGAAGCACAAACCGGCGAAATACAATACACCCCGGAATTTGGCGCGGGCATGACCCCGGAACAGGTCGCCGCCATTCCGGTCGATTTATACCGCCAAGGTTATGAATACTACGCGCAAACCCATTTCCACCCTAATTCCAAAACCAACAGCACCGTCAGCAGTCTGCTCGATTTGATGGAATTTGACGTTAATACGAACGTCGATTTGATTAACCAGCCGCTATTGATGATTGCCGGAGACAAAGCCGATTCGCTGTATATGACCGAAGAAACCTTTGCCAATGCCACCGGCACGGGCAACAAGGAATTGTTCAAAATTCCCGGTGCGACCCATATTGAAACTTACTGGAAGCCGGAATATGTCAAACAGGCGGTGGACAAATTGACTGCTTTCTTTGGCAAGCATCTGTGATATTCATGCCTGAAATAAGCGGCAGAGACGTTTGACAAGG
>NZ_CALJAH010000052.1 GCF_938028185.1 uncultured Cardiobacterium sp.
TATGTAACAAACACCCCATCCCCATGAAAAAACACCTTCTCGTACTCGCCCTTATCCTCGCCGCCCCGCTTGCCCACGCCTACGAGCGCATCATCTCGGCGAGCGACAACATCTCCGAAATCGTCGCCCTTCTCGGCGACGCCGACAAACTCGTCGCCGTCGACAGCAGCAGCCTCCTGCCCAAAGACGTGATGGAGAAAAAGCCCAAAGTCGGCTACCGCCGCGTCCTCTCTGGCGAAGGCATCCTCTCCTACACCCCCGACCTCGTCATCCTGCCGCCCGATGCCGGCCCCGCCGAAATCATCAAACACCTCGAAGGCGCAGGCGTCCCGCTGTTACGCATCAAGGACGGTCGCAGCGAACAGGGCGTGGCCGACGACATCCGCACCATCGCCAAAGCACTTGGGCGCGAACAAGAAGGCGAGGCGCTCATCGCCCGCCTCACCGCCACCATGGACGAAGCGCGTGCCGCACAACAAACCTACCCGGCGCGGCCGCGCATCCTCGTCCTCTACGATGGCTTGAGCGACCAACTCTCCAGCATGGGGCCAAAAAGCGGCGGCGACAACGCGGTGGACGTCGCAGGCATGAAACTGCTCTCGCCCGAAGCCCTGCTCACCCTGCCCGCCGACGCCATCCTCATCGCCCGCCTTGACCGCCACTTTGACGACAACGCCAGCTACGCCGATCCCGCCGAATACCCCGACCTCGCCCAATCCCAGGCGGGCAAACGCGGCTGCCTCATCCAAATCAACGTCATGGAAAGCCTTGGCTTTGGCCCCAGCTACGCCGACGCCGTGCGCGACATCAGCAAAACCCTCGCCTCATGCCTGAACAAACCCTGAACCGCCCGCACTACCGCCGCACCCTCGCCATAACTGCGCTGGCGCTCGCCGTCCTGCTCATCCTCGGCATCCGCTTCGGCAGCACCCGCCTCGACCTCGCCCTCATCGCACACGGCATCAGCGGCACCCTCACCCCGGAAGAAGCGCCGCACTGGTACGCCTTCCACCAAATGCGCCTGCCACGCGCGCTCGCCACCGCCCTCGTCGGCGGCAACCTCGCCCTCTGCGGCGCGGTGATGCAGGGACTCTTCCGCAACCCGCTGGTTGACCCCGGCATCATCGGCGTCATGAGCGGCGCCGCCTTCAGCGTCACCCTCTACATCGTCATCGACGCCGAAGCCTTCCCCGCCCTGCTGCACTGGCTGGGCGACTACGCTCTGCCCGTCGCCGCCTTCGCCGGCAGCTGGCTGATGACCCTCACCCTCTACCGCTTCGCCAAACGCGGCGGCCAAATCAACATCGCCGCCATGCTCCTCATCGGCATCGCCTTAAGCGGCTTCACCGGCGCCATCACCGGCCTTTTGACCTACATCGCCGACGACAACCAACTGCGCAGCCTCACCTTCTGGGGCATGGGAACACTTAGCAAAATGGACTGGGAAAAACTCGCCATCCTCGCCGCCATCAGCGCCATCAGCCTGCCGTGGATACAGCGCGACGCGCGCGTCCTGAACGCGCTCATGCTCGGCGAAAGCGCCGCCTGGCACCTCGGTTTCAACATCGAACGCGCAAAAAACGCCAAATCCTCCTCGTCGCCCTGCTGGTCGGCAGCTGCGTCGCCTTCACCGGCGGCATCGCCTTCGTCGGCCTCATCGTGCCGCACATCGTGCGCGGCCTCACCGGCAGCAACAACCGCCACGTCCTGCCCGTCTCGCTCCTCTTTGGCGCGGCGCTGCTGCTGCTCGCCGACCTCATCGCGCGCACCATCATCGCCCCGGCAGAACTGCCCATCGGCATCCTCACCGCCGCCCTCGTCTGGCGCCGTCTCGGTAACGGAGGCAACACATGAGCACCCCAAATAGCCCCCTCCCCCGTGGGGGACACTACTGTCCGGAATAAATTCACCATAAAAACCCCTTTTAAAACAATGCAAATT
>NZ_CALJAH010000053.1 GCF_938028185.1 uncultured Cardiobacterium sp.
CTTGCCGCTGTTCATCGCCGCCATCTGGTTCACCAACCTGCGCGAAGAACAGGCGAACCCGTCACCGCCTGCCACCCGCACCAACGACAACACCGCGCTCTACGCCGTCATCGCCCAACAACGCGGCGGGGCGGCGGTCTGCGGCGCGGGACAAGTCAAAAAAGTACTGAAGGACGATACCGAAGGCAGCCGCCACCAGCGCTTCATCCTTGACCTCGGCGCAGGAAAAACGGTGCTGGTCGCGCACAACATCGACCTCGCGCCGCGCCTGCCCGATTTGCATCCTGCCGATCACGTCGCCTTCTGCGGCCAGTACGAAGCCAACGCGCGCGGCGGCGTCATCCACTGGACACACCGCGACCCGGCAGGACGCCATGCAGACGGCTGGCTGGAATTACGCGGCAAGCGGTATCAATAGACACCACACCGTCCATCAAAGCCGTTCACGCGGCAGACCGTCGGGCAAGCATAAAAAAACCGGATGCGCTGGCATCCGGTCGGAGGAAAGGGCAGGGCGGTCAGTTGTCAAGACGCACGCCACCGAAGGAGGTATTAAGACTGCTGTCGTTGGGGAAAACGACCTGTCCGGCGGTTTCTTTGGCATTTTCACCATAGAGTGCGCCTTCATAGCGGCCTTTGTCGTTACCGACCACGCTGGCGTTGCCGCTGTATTCAGCACCGCGCAGGCGACCCTGTTTCAGGTCAATGTCGCGACGCATCCCGGGGAGAATGATTTTGCCGTCAACGATGCGTTCACCGAAGTCCACATTGAGGGTGCTTTCACCTTTGGTATAAACCTTGTCGCCGACCGTATCCCAGCGCACGGCGTTGCCGTGATAGACCGCCTTGCCGCTTTGCGGAACGTTGTCGGTCTTGTCGCCACGATAACGCAGCTCCTTAACCTGACCGCTGTTATCCGTCCAAACGCCGTAGAAGGAAGCGTACTGGTTGTAGCCGTGCAGTTTGCCGTAAGGCGTGGGGATGACAACGCTGCCTTTGGCTTCTTTGGAAAGATCGATTTTGGCATCATCGGCAGTAATGCTGTCGCTGGCACCGGAGCCGCCACAGGCGGCGAGCAGGGTGACAACAGCGGTAGAGAGCAGAATATTTTTCATCGCTTTATTCCTCTTTAATCGTGAATTGCAGCGCTCTGTTTTGAGCGCGGGTATTATGGCGCGTTTTGTTGTAAAAGTCCGTGGGAATTTGGTCATTTTGTTGTCAGTATGCGACAAGGTTCAGGTCGCCAAAGACAGCCCCAAGCTAAACAGCAGGTTGATGACGCAGGTAATGAGGACGATGCTTTTCAGCTCGCCCCCGGCGCGGGCGGGGTCGGCGGCGCAATAAAGGCGTTTGGCGTGGCAGGCGAGGGCAGGGCAGGCCAGCAACCACAGCAGGCTGGCAGGAGCGCTCGCGGCGTAGGCAAGGTAACAGGTTGCGGCGGCAGCGAGCAGCGCGAGGTGAAAGCGTTTGCTGCGCGCAAAGCCGAGTTTGACGGCGATGGTGCATTTGCCGACAGCAGCGTCGCTGTCAATGTCGCGCATATTGTTGATGTGCAACACCGCGGCGGAGAGCAGGCCGCAGCCGGTCGCGGGCAACAGCACCGCCGGGGTGTAGCCGCCGCTTTGCAGGTAATAGCTGCCGATGACGCCGAGCAGGCCGAAGAAGCAAAACACGCTGACCTCGCCGAGGGCGTGATGGCCGTAAGCGTAGCGGCCCACGGTGTAGGTGATGGCGGCGAGGATGGCGAGCGCGCCGAGCAGCAGGAACAGCAACAGGCCGCTCCAGCCGGGCGAGCTGACCGCGAGCAGGGCGATGCCGAAGGAGAGCGAGGCGAGGACGCCCGCCGCCAGTAGTTGCCGCATCTGCCGGATGCTGACCGCGCCGCTGGCGGTGAGGCGGCGCGGCGCACTGGCGGGACGATGGCGGTCGGTGCCGCGCACG
>NZ_CALJAH010000054.1 GCF_938028185.1 uncultured Cardiobacterium sp.
CGCGTACTGCCTTCAGCGGCGCGCCTTGTCTGAAACTTTCGGTGGATGGCTATATTTCAACCGTCCTGCGCTGTGAAAATAATTGGCGTGGATGGGTATTAATCATCGCCTCCGTATTCTTCTCTGAATAAATTGTATCCACGACACAAGACCAGATAGTAGAAAAATTGAGCCGACAATAATGCGGCTTCCCGGCCCGTCAGGAAATTGGTAAAACCATTTGCCCATCATTTCCTTGACTTCGGCGGTTTCCGGGTTCTGTTCCAGATAAAGAATTTCTACCGTCGTACCCGGCACAATGCTTCCGTCACGGGTATAGCGTCTGAACGTTTCTCTATCGACGCCAAATTTGCCATGATGCCCCAAATAATTTATGTGCAATTTATAAAATCTTTTTATACCGGGAGGAACTCCTCCACTCATTTCTGCAGCCTGCAATTCACCTTTCACGGATATGCCCTGTTTCTCCAGTATATTTTGCACGCGAACCCGGTTAATGCCGCTCGCCATCATAAAACTGCCAATAATGGTTAATCCCAGCGCCAACGGGAAGTAATTTTTTCTTGCCATATTTTTGTTCTCCTGAGGTCAAACTAGAGGCTGTTTGCAATTCGGTGGATAAGCACCTCCCCAACCCTACCCCGCTGCGGGCTTCGCCCTGCAGGGGAGGGGCAGTTCGGTGGAAAAATGGACGAACAGTTGTCAAATCATTCGCCGTTCTACTCCCTCCCCCGCAGCGAAGCGCAGCGGGGGAAGGCCGGGATGGGGGTAACGTCCGCGATTCCGGCACCAATGCCGAAACGTCCACCAACGTCAAACCCACCCCGCACCCGGAAAACAACAAACAACCAGAGGCATCCCCCATGACCGACGACCCCGCCAAACAATCCCGCGACGCCAAACTCGCCGCCGCCCGCGCCAAAAGCGAAGAACGCCGCATCGCCCACGCCAAACTCAAACAACATATGCGCGACACCGCCATTCCCATCCGTCCGCAGCCGGACGAGCACCAATGACCCCGTCCACCTCACCCTATCTCCACACCGCGCCGCCCTTGCGCCGCGTCATGCTGCAAGTGGCGGCCGCGACCCTGCCCGGCGTCCTCGTCCTCCTCTACTGGCAGGGCAGCCGCTGGCTCGGCCAACTGGCGCTGACCATCGCCGCCGCCTACGCGCTTGAAGCCGCCGTCCTCTGGCTACGCCGCAAGCCCTACGCCCCGCTGCGCGACGGCAGCGTCCTCGTCACCGCAGTCCTCTTGGCGCTGTCGCTACCGGTGCTGGCGCCGTGGTGGATACCGCTCATCGGCACCGTCTTCGCCGTCCTCTTGGGCAAACACCTCTACGGCGGTCTCGGGCAAAACCCGTTTAATCCGGCGATGGTCGGCTTTGCCGTGCTGCTCATCAGCTTTCCCGCGCAAATGAGCGGGATGCCCGCCGCGCCCGTCTCCCTGCTTAACCCCGTGGATGCCACCAGCGCCGCCACCCTGCTCGACCACAGCCGCATCCTGCGCATCGCCGGTGAGCCGCTCGCCGCCCTCTACCCGCCGTGGCAACAACAACTGCTCAACCTCGCCTGGCTCGCGGGCGGCATCTGGCTGACCACCACCCGCGCCGCCGACTGGCGCCTGCTCGCCTCCACCCTGACAGGCGCCATCGCCGCCGCCTTTATCTTCTGGCTGGCGATGCCGCTCGCGCTCAACCCCTACAGCCAGCTGATGAGCGGCGCGCTTATCTTCGGCGCCTGCTTTATCGCCACCGACCCGGTCACAGCTGCGACCACGCCGCGCGGTCGCTGGCTCTACGGCATCCTCGTCGGCGCGCTTGCCGTCGCCATCCGCAACCTTGGCAACTTCCCCGACGGCGTCGCCTTCGCCATCCTTATCGCCAACGGCCTGGTGCCGCTGATTGACCCGCTCACCCAACCGCGCTACCGCTAAACCACTAGAAAAAAACCATGAGCCTTTACGACAACCCGCTCCCCCCTGCCGACTACGCCGCCTACCGCGCCCTACGCGAGGAAATGTGCGACCTCGCCTTGCCATACCTCGGCCATTGCCTTGAGCGTCAGCAAACCTTGCGGGAAGTGGGGCGGTATCTCGAATCCATCGACCTTGACACAGCAACCGCCCGCCTTGGTGAAACCGTCTGCCGCGTGCAATTCATCGGTCACGGAGACGATGGCCGCTGGCAATGGGCGTGGGACGATCCGCCGGGTACCTACCCGGCAGAAGCCTTGCGCGATGCCCTGCATCTCAAAGCCTGGGGTGAGCAGCACGGCATCGAATGGCTGAGCCGCAGCGGCTGGCCGATGGCCGCATACGAACAGAATGATGCCTTGGGCGCCCTTGCCGTCATGCTTAACCATGCTGACGGCTACAACACGGAAAACGCCCCATACCTCCTCAAGGAACGCCTGCCCAATCCGGGGCGGGACTCAATGCTGCTGATGACGGTTTACCTGCCCCGGCCGGTGCAGACGCCGCCGCGCAGCAAAGAAAGCATCACAGAAATCGTTGATAGCCTTTGCCGCCGCTATAAGGCTTCAGCCGCCATAGTCGCCATTGCCGCCTACCTCGACAGCCTGCCGCCAGAGTTGCGCCCGGAAACTGCTGAGATAGAAGTGCCGCAGCCGGAAAAACAACCGGCGCACATCGACTACTTCCCGGAAGCAAGCACCGTCTTCAGCGCCGCCCAGCCCTGGCTGGAAAAATACCTGCTGCCGCTCGCGAGCTTTGACCTCGCCTCGCTTGATCCGGCGCTGGGCGATGTCCGCCTGCATTTCATCAAACCCAACGAAGGATGTATCGGTGGCGATACCCAAGTGACGTACACCGACTACTGTGGCGCAAACTGGCTCTGCTTCCACCTTGAAGACGACGGCACCTACCGCTTCCTCGCCGAGGAAGACTACTTTCTCGGCGAAAATGCCGCCCCGGACGCGCAAAAATACTTCGCCAAAGTGCGCGCCAGCTACCGGCAAATCAAACAGCTTTACCGCGAAAGCGGCGTGGTCGTCCAATGGCTCGATCACTACAATCTGCCATGTTTCGGTGGCCCGCCAATTTTTCTGCCCTACTTCTACCAGGGCAACTGGTCCACCATAGAGCCGCCAGCGGCGTTTACCACTGGCGAAGACTACGACAACTGGGACAAAGAAGCGGACATCCGCTACCAGGGCAGGCGCTTCATCTGCATCGCGGCAGATGCCAGCTACTGCTGGGGCGAAGGTGGCGCCGACGACATCCTGCTCCTCTACGAACCGCACAGCCGCCTCGTGCTGATGACCTTTGACTACACCTGAAACAACCGGAAACCCCGTGGGGAGCCCGTAGGGTGGGTCTTGACCCACCACAACAAAACACTTCGGTTTTCAACGGTGGGGCAAGCCCCACCCTACGATTCTGCCGCTTACACCCACCCCCGAAAACCTGACCCCGTCACCCATGAAAACCCCGTTCACCGCCGCCCTGCGCCTTGCCGCCTTTGCCGCCGTTACCTTTGCTGCCGTCAGCATCGCCTGGTTTGCCGCCAAAAACCGCATCGAAGCGCAACAACACGGCGCGAAAATCGCACAATACCGCGAAATCAACCCCGACATTGACCCGGCACTGCTGGAGCACGGCGAAACCGTACCAATCGGCGACGAACCCGCCGAGCGCTACACCGCCGCCGACGGCAGCACCTACTACCAAATCAGCACCTACAAAGGCTACAACGGCGAAATCGCGCTGCTCATCGGCATCGCCCCCGACCACGAGACCCTGCTCGGCGTGCGCGTCCTCGCCCACAAAGAAACGCCCGGCCTCGGCGACAAAATCGAGGCGCGCATCGACCCGTGGATACTGCAATTTGCGGGCAAAAGCCTCGCCAACACCCGCCTTGCGGTGAAAAAAGACGGCGGCGACATCGACAGCTTCACCGGCGCGACCATCACCCCGCGCGCCGTCACCAACCAGGTGGCCGAAGTGCTGCGCGCTACACAAAAACAGCCACAAAAACCGTAGGTTGGGTTAGCGCGCAGCGCGTAACCCAACAAACCGCAGCAAATTTCACACTTCCCCGCTCCTTCCCGCCCCGCAAAGGCGGGGACAACCACCACACAAACCCGCATCACCAACCTAATCTCCAAAAACCATGACCCCCGAAACCCGCAAAACCCTTGCCAACGGCCTCTGGCACAACAACCCCGCCCTGGTGCAAATCCTCGGCCTCTGCCCGCTGCTCGCCACCTCGACCGACACCATCAACGCCCTCGGCCTCGGCATGGCGACCATCTTCGTCTTGACCCTGTCGAACGTCCTCGTCGCCGCCACCCGTCGCTGGCTGCGCCCGGAAATCCGTATCCCGGTATTCGTGCTGCTGATTGCGGGCGCCGTCACCGTCGTCGAAATCCTCATCCAGGCGCTGGCCTACCCGCTCTACCAGTCGCTTGGCATCTACCTCGCGCTGATCGTCACCAACTGCGTCATCATCGCCCGCGCCGAAAGCTACGCCGCGAAAAACCCGGTACTGCCCGCCGCCATTGACGGCGCGGCAATGGGCGCGGGATTCGCCTGCGTCCTCGTCGCTCTCGGCGCGCTGCGGGAAATACTCGCGAACGGCACCCTGCTCGCCGGTGCCGACCGCATCTTCGGCCACGGCATAGACCTCACCATCCGCCTCTACCACAGCGACAGCCATTTCATCCTCGCCGCGCTGCCACCCGGCGCATTCCTCTGCTACGGCCTGCTGATTGCCGGAAAGAACCTGGTCAATACGCGCTTGCAACGACGTAAAATGAAAAAGCCCGTTTCCGCGCCTTCCCGGTAACAGGGATTCCCTTCTGAGGGACGGGGACGCCTGAACGGGAGAACGTTGACCAATACATCAGCACAGGAGCAGTGCCATGCAAACTTTCCAACAATTCAAGCAAGAATTTGCCCAATTTGAACAGGACGTATTGACGCTCCAGCTCAATCAGGGAGCAGAAAACCGGGAAACCGTAAGATACAAAATCATAAAATACAGGGAAAAGGAGGTGGAATATGAAAGATTACTGCGGATATATAAAAAACAGGAGGATGAAAGCGTAGGAAATGAAATAAAAATTTTACAAGACCGTCTGCGGGAAACAAGTATAAAGATAAACGAAATTGATTATATAGACAGTCAGTTAGACAGAAAAACACTGCTCGATAAAATTCATAATTTTACAATATTTTTGTTGAGCTGCTTGCCATTTTGCTCTTTTTCAGGATTGTTTCTCTTGTTTATGTATTTAAGACAAATAAACCTAAATGACAGTTTTTATATAATTCTTTCAGAAACCAGTGGCATGATATTTCTGTTGGTTGCAGGAATTTGGTTGGGTGTATCCCATTTTTTTGTTCCTTATTATTTTTCACTCATAAGGGTAGAAGTAATAGAAAATCCGCACAGAATGAATAAAATAATACAAAATAATATTCTTGTATATCTGTCATATAAAATATTCCTAAGAATATACTTACTAAAGCTGTAATAGTAAAGAAAATTTTTGTTGTTTCTTCTGAACAACTTATATTATTAAAAGGTATTTTTAATAGTGCTCCTCCATACCACTTTCTTGGAAATAAATCAAAAAGAATATGTATTGCTATTGCAGTTGAAAAACCAACTATAAAATATTTAAAAAAGTAACTTGTCTTTGTTTCATATAAGGTTATAAAAATTATTGTAACAAAAGGACTATGTGTTAATATGCTTCTATGCCTAAGTCTTAATTTAAAATCCCAATCAGGTAATTTTATCCCAAATAAGAATGAAACTGTAATAAGTAAAAAACCTAACAAATTTATATTATATAACATCTAAAACTCCTAACTCCTATTATTTTATACTTTGTTATTATACAACAGTATATAAATAAAAAATAGCTTTTATTTTTAAAATACTAAAAATTTA
>NZ_CALJAH010000055.1 GCF_938028185.1 uncultured Cardiobacterium sp.
TTCGGTACCAGACCAAACTTCTGCCTGAGCGCCGTCCTGGGTGACTACGCGCGGACTGGAAACAATTTCTACGCGACCTTCTGTTTGTAGGGCAGACAATTCCAAATCCACCAAGAAATCACCACTCAAAATGGACAAACCATAACTTGATGGAGTGCCTGAAGTACCTCCAAGAACCGGCATATTGACACCCAAACGATTGGACAGATCCGGAATATTTAGCGGACGCGTTCCATTCACAATATCTGTAGCCAGACTGGTTGAGGCATTGCTAGTTCCACTTCCCGTAATCAGCTTGCTGTTGCTGCGGTTAATGAAAGAAACACCGAAACGAGCACCCAAGTCACGGGCGTAATTATCTTCTGTCAGCACAATACGGGAATCTATCAGCACCTGTTTGACTGGTTTATCCAGTTCGGCAACCAGCTCACGTACAGCCTGAATCTTTTCCGGAATATCGTTCACAATCAGGGTATTCGTTCTTTCATCTACAGATACCGAACCTTTGTCAGAAAGAATGGAATCCACATTATTGGATAATCCGTTAGTGTTGGTTGCACGGACATTATTTTTTGCCTCATCAATCAATTTTTTGAGGTCCGTAGCCCGCGCAAACTGTACCTGAATACGGTCAATACGTGTTGGCGTCAGGCTTCTTTTTTCTTCCAATGTGCGCAATATCGTTAATTCAGAGGTTCTTAATTCCTCGAGTGTCGCCACATAAATAACATCACCGCTTTGACGTTTATCCAGCCCTTTGGTCTTCATAATAATGTCTAAAGCCTGATCCCAAGGCACATTATCCAGACGTAAGGTAATATTGCCCGTTACACCATCACTGACTACGATATTGTTATGGGTAAACTCGGCAATAATTTGCAGAACCGCACGAACTTCAATATCTTGGAAGTTCAAAGATAACGGCTCCCCTTTATAGTGTTTACCACTACCAAAACCAAGCATTTCCTGCACTTTTCGATCTTGGGCATTTTGTGCCGGTTTCATTACCTCAATGGTGTAGGTATTACCACTCTGATAACTGACAAACTCAAACGGGTTACCTGCCATATTTAAAGAGACTGTAGCACCACCATTTCCCTTCTTAATTTCGGCATAGCTGACTGGTGTATTGTAATCTGTTACATCCAGGCGCTTCTGTTCACTATTACTGATTGTGATACCGCGTACATCCGCTATTACTTTATTGCCATCTTTGCGGACATTCACGACTGTATCGGGTGATGGCAAATTAAAGGTAAAGGCAGCTCGGCCATTAGAAGTGCGACGAAATTCCGGCGCAAGGGCACTGGCGGAATTAACACCTTTGCCAATGGTAGCAGTACCTTTGCCAACAGTAACCATTTGTGGATTAACAGCTCCCCTAAATCCGGCAGCCGGAGCAGCTGGCGTTTTGACAGCAAGAGCTCCTTTAGGAGCGGCTTTCGAACCAGGCATTACATTTACTATGACATCCTGCCCTTGCTGGCTGACATTATAATTCATCGGTGAAGACAAATTAATAACAGCACGGGTGCGTCCTTGTCCCGGAATGACATCCACATTATAAATTCCATTAGAAGCCACATCTACACCACGGGATTTCATGGAAGATGTTGTATTGGGGAAATCCAGAACAATAGAAGAATCGGTATTGAATGCTGTAGGCTTAACCCCTGCATTTTTAAATACGAGTTGATACCCGCCAGCAGCACTACCATGTTCAACACCGCTAATAGCTGCCGCATATAAACTTGAGGACAACAGCAACAAGCTTCCAGTAAAGATATGTTTCATAATTCCATAACCTCTGTAAAAATCAATAAGTAAAGAGTTCTAAAATGGCCATCCGGTTCTGCCACCCGCGTGGAACTTTAAATTTTTCACGAACCATAATGTGATCAGGTTTGATAGAAATTATCAGACCATTATTTTTACCCATATATTCACCTTGCATAGTATTAACAATACCTGCATCGGGGGTCTGAATCAGTGCAGCACGTCTCTGATTCTTATTCACAACCGTGCCTACCATTGATAATTGACCCAAATCGTAATTTTCTAGGAAATATTTGGTATGTGGTACTGGTGCGCCATCACCACAACTATCATCAGCACATGTATCTTGTTTTTCATCTACCGGAGCCTTTGCATCTACCACGAAAGGCTTCAATGCAAAAGGATCAGTATTCTCGGATTGATACGCATAGGGAACATATTCCTTGTTTGCTGGCAAGGGACCAAGATCAAGATTGGGACTCGGTTTTACGGTCTCGGATGTCTCCTGTATAAACTGCGCCACTTCTGATTCAGGACTGCCATTCATAAAGCCCGTTGATAGACACACAACAAGAGATAAACCGACTGCCTTGCACAAGATTGTCTTATTTGGCATTTTGACCCTCTCCATTGCTGGTTAGTTGTTCCAAATTTTTCTTTAAAAACTCATCCAGGTCTACGTTGTAAACATAGGTCTGTAACTGGCTCTCAATAGTTAATTTATTAGGATCATTGTCTGCTATTTTGATAGACATATCAGAAACATTCATGATACGCTGCAATGCTGACATTCTCCCTGTAAATTTAGCAAAATTGGTATATTGTGTATCGGCTTTCAGTTTTACCGGTTTAATATTGTAATAAGGCTGTTTTATATCAACATCTGGCCTGACAAAAGAATCAAAAATAATACCATTATCTACGCCAGCGACGTAAACGCTATCAATAAGATCAGGAACCTCATCATCTGAAGGCAAATATTCAAGCAATGATCTCAATACTCCAACCAATGCCTCCGTTCTTTCTTGATATTTGGGGAGATCCTGTTGATATTGATAAAGCACTTTATATTTGTCTTTTAACTCGGTAATTTTTGCATTATGAGTATCTTGTTCTTCAACCAAAGGTTGTCTAAAGAACTTGTTATAAACAAATGCCATCAATCCTACGATAATTACCCAGCATATAATCTTGTAATAAACGGGCCATGTACCAGGATTACTGGTATCTAGCTGTGAGGGTGATACAAATTTCATCCCTGACCTCCTTCAACTTTAGGATTACGTTTGACATCTATATGAACCGTAAACTGTTTAACTTCACTTCCTTCAGGAACGGTAAAACTATTGTTTTTTACTGCAGTAACAATATTCTCAATAGATGCCTTGGAAAAATATTGGAACTTTTCCATATTACGAATAAATTGAGCGACTCCACTATCATTACTGGCAACCCCGGTAATAACAACTTTTCCTGCCTGATAATTAATAGAACTTAAAAATACCGTCTCCGGTGTATGTTGAGCAATATAGTCCAACATTTCCGTCGCCAGTCCACGCTCCGCCTGCAAGCCCTGAATAACATCAATTTGTAAATTAACTTGCCTGTTGAGTTCTTGTAAGCGTTTAACTTCAGTTTCAGCAGTAGAAAGTTTATTTATATTTTCTTCCAGTTGACTAATTGCCGATTTCTGTTCTTCAATATAATTGGTTTGCTGCCAATAATCAGCACCTAACGCAGCTGCGCAAAGGAAAACGATGCCAAAACTTGCATAGGTGAAGTTTTTCTTCTGTTCGTCGCGACGTTGTTCACGCCACGGTTGTAGGTTAAATTTTCTAGCCATTAGTTTGTGCCTTCCATCGCCAAGCCTATTGCCAAGGCATGATTGATTCCAGACTGCAACGTATCATCAGAACGTTGTGAGCCTGACAGCTTGATATAAGGAGCCAGATTCAGCAATCTAATCGTGTGCGAAACGTTTGCAGCACCCAGTGCATCCACGAAACCGGTCAGTCTTGCACCACCACCAGTCAGATAAATGGCTTTTATTGGTTCGGGATTTTCTGTGACATTGTTTGCTTCGTAGAAGTCCAACGCCAAATGAAGCTGTTCGGAAAAAGTCTGTACATAGGGCGTCAATACCAAATCTCTGTACTCATCGCCAAAGCTGTGGCCAATTTTGCGGTTTTCTGCAGATTCGGCATCAATATCAAAGACGTCCATGATAATTTCATTGACCGTATTGCCGCCAATTTGCTGTTCACGGCTGAACAGCAGTTCGCTGCCTTTACAGACATAGAAACGGCTGCGGCTGAAGCCAATATCAATCAGCATGATGCGGTCGTTTTTGCCGACATCATTCTTGGCGACATATTTCAATACGCGGGTAAAAGCGAAGGCATCAACATCTACCTGTGGCTTGCTGAAGTTTTTTGGCAATTTGTTCAGGAGTGCCGTCTTGTCATCCGCAACATCGCGACGTACCACAACTGCCAAACGCGTTCCTTTTTTGTTCGGCACTTCATCGAAGTCAAAATAGACTTGATCCATGCCGAAAGGAATGGCGTCATTCAGTTCCAGCTCTACTGCACCTTCCAGCTCATTGCCACGCAGGGAGGATGCTACATTAACCTCACGCATGATAACGTCGCCGGTATTGACGTGCAGAACCACCTGCCCGTTTTTCAGCCCTTGTTTTTTCAGGATGTTTGCAACAAGTGTACTCAGCGTTGCCCGGTCACGCTGTTGGCGCACATCTGGCGGGATCACTTCGTAAGCGAGGTGATTGGCGGTAAATGCCTTGCCCGACTGTTTGACCTTGGCAACCTTGATGCTGTATTGCCCGATATCTACCCCGATAATCTCAGGTTTTCCCAACATATATTTAACTCCTTTTAAGCCTGCCGGGATGTCCTGCCGCCAGCGGGATGCTGGCAGTTCGTGCAATCACGGCAGTCTTCAAACGTCTTATCTAAATCCCATGCTCAATTTATCCGTTTTCTGAACAAAAATCAATATTTGGTTAGTCTTTTCTTAAGCATTTTGCAATGTGGCTGCAAAGTGTGTTGAAAATACTGGTAAAACATCGCGTGTCCAGAAAACAACAAATTTTGCGATTGCGCTATTGTAACACAAATTTCATGTTTGTCTCCCTTGCAAGGCGCGGTTTTTCTGCCGTATAAGCGTTTTTGCCCGCACGAAGGCGGGCAAAATGGTAATGTTTGGGAAGGGCTGAAGGTTTTTTGCTGTTTTTACAGCAGATATTTCCAGAAGTCTTTGAGGACGACGAACCCCATCAACGCATACACCAGCGTCGCCCCGACGCGCAGCGCCCATTTCATGGTCGTTTCGGAGAGCGGTTTGCCACGTACGGTTTCCAGCGCGTAGAAGACCATGTGGCCGCCGTCCAGCATCGGTACCGGCAGCAGGTTGATGGCAGCAAGCGAGAGGCTGACCACGCCAAGGAAGTTGAGGAAGATGTCCCAGCCGTAGCGCAGGGTTTTGCCTGCCGCGTCACCGATGGTGAGCGGTCCGCCGATGTTGTCGAGCGAGATTTTCCCGGCGAACATCCGTCCAAACATATCGTAGGTCAGGCGGACGTAGTAAACGACTTTGTCCCAGCCGTGACCAAGCGACGCCCACAAGCCGTAGCGCTCTACGGTCTGGTAAGCGGAGACGTCCACCCGCTGCCATTTGACGCCAAGGAAGCCGTGTTCTTGTCCTTTTTGGTCGGTACGCGAACCGAGTTTGCCGTGCAGGGTTTGTTCGCTGCCCGCGCGCATGACGGTAATGGCGATATCCGCGCCCGGTTTGCCGTCGGCGATGACTTTGCCGATGCGGATGAGGTCTTGCGCTTTGCCATTGACGGCGGTAATGCGGTCGTCTTTTGCGATGCCCATTGCGGCCGCCGGACCGTCCGCGATGGTCTCGGCGACGTTGGCGGGTAGCCATTCGTCAACGAGGTATAGGCCGGTCGCTTCGTCCATTTTCAGCTCGTCGCCCGCACGCAATCCGCTGAGGTCAAGCGCGAGGATGCGTTCTTCGCCGTCGCGCTGGATGACGAGGTTAACGTCGCTGCGGCGGGGCGCGCCGACCAGTGCGATATGCGCGTCGCTGCTGAGCAGGATGTCTTTGCCTTCGACCGCGCGTATTTGGTCGCCAACCTGTAATCCCGCTTTGCTGGCGAGGCTGTCCGGTGCGATGTACGCAATTTCCGGGCGCAAGCCCTGGACGCCGTAGAGGTAGAGGGCGGCGAAGGCGAGAACGGCAAAGAGGAGATTGACCGCAGGTCCGGCAAAGGCGATGAGGAAGCGTTGCCACGCTTTTTTGGACTGGAAGGTGCGGTGTTTTTCGCCTTCTTCAACCGCTTCGTCGCTGCTCTCGCCCAGCATTTGTACAAAGCCGCCGAGCGGGATAGGGGCGAGGGTGTAGAGCGTGCCGTCTTTTTTGCCGCGCCAGCTGAGGAAGGGTTTGCCGAAGCCGAGCGAGAATCGGATGATTTTGACGTCGCAGCGGCGTGCGACCCAGAAGTGTCCCCATTCGTGGATAGTGACGAGGATGCCGATGGTGATGATAAAGCCGAGTATTCCCCAAAGCGCGGGTAACATTGCCTGCGTCTCCTTGCAGTGATGGTGTTCAGAAAAGGTTGGCGTAGAGGAAGCCTGCCGCCCACAGCACCATTGCCGAGAGCCAGCTGTCGATGCGGTCGAGGATGCCGCCGTGGCCGGGCAGGATGTTGCTGCTGTCCTTGATGCCGGCGCGGCGTTTGAGCACGCTTTCCCACAGGTCGC
Organism: uncultured Cardiobacterium sp.; assembly: GCF_938028185.1. Classification (GTDB taxonomy): domain Bacteria; phylum Pseudomonadota; class Gammaproteobacteria; order Cardiobacteriales; family Cardiobacteriaceae; genus Cardiobacterium. The sequence continues at coordinate 6,567 of NZ_CALJAH010000055.1, forward strand.
CGATGGCGGCGTAGATAACGACCAGCGCGGTTAGCGGCAGGAACGGGCAGAGGCCGAGCGGCAGTTTGACGATGAATGACAATACCAGCGCCGCCAGCATCGCCGCGAGGAAGCCGCCGATGAAGCCTTCGACGGTTTTTTTCGGGCTGATTTTTTCCGCCAGTTTGCGTTTGCCGTAATGGCGGCCAGCGAAGTAAGCACCGATGTCGCTGCACCAAACGATGATAAAGAGGCCGAGCAGGCCGCCGCCGCCAATCATGCGCTGAATGGCAACGGTCGCCCAAACGAAGGCGAGCAGCATCACCGAGCCGGCGACGGCAAGCAGGCTGTCGGGCAGGTTCAGGCGCTGGTCGCGGCCATAGCGGTAGAGCGCGTATGGCACGATGAACAGCCAAATGAATGAGGCGGCGGCAAGGAAGTAGAACAGCAAGCGGCTTTTGGCGACACCGCCGAGGCCGTATTCGAGCAGGAGCAGGCCGAGCGCGGCGATGCCGGTGTTGATAAGCGCATATTTCCACTGGCTGCGCGCTTTCCAGCGTAACAGGTTGCCCCATTCGCGCGCGGCGAGAGCGACTAGCGCCAGCCAAAAGAGGTTAAACCAGACAGCGTCGGCGTAGAGGTTAATCCAGAAGAATAGCGGGGCGATGACCAATACGGTCAGGATGCGGTAGAGCAGCATGGCGTTTTTGTCCGTCAGGTGTGCGACAGCGCGCCAAAGCGGCGCTCGCGGTGGTGATAGGCGGCGAATGCCGCTTGCAGTTGTGCTTCGCCGAAGTCCGGCCACAGCACGTCGGTGAACCACAGTTCGGCGTAGGCGAGCTCCCACAGGTGGAAGTTGCTCAGGCGCATTTCACCGCTGCTGCGGATGAGCAGGTCCACTGGCGGCAGGTCGGGCATCGGGCGGTGGGCTGCGAAATCACTTTCGTTGATGGTGTCCGCTTGCAGTTCGCCCCGCGCGACCGCTTGCGCCAAACGGCGGGCGGTTTCGCACAATGCCCATTGGCCGCTGTAGTTGATGGCAAGGACGACGTTCATGCGCGTGCCGTCGGCCGTCAGCGCTTCGGCGGCGTCTATGGCGTTGCAGAGCGAGGCGGAGAGCGGGGCGCGGTCGCCGAGGACACGCAGGCGGATGTCGTTCTTCCGCATTTTTTCCGCTTCTTCGCGCAGCGCCGCTTCAATCAGTTCCATCAGCACCTTGACTTCGTGCGCGGGACGGCGCCAGTTTTCGGTGCTGAAGGCGTAAAGGCTGAGGGTTTGCACGCCCGCCTTGGCGCAGGCGGTAACGACGCGGTCCACCGCCACCCGCCCGGCCTTGTGGCCAAAGGCACGCGGGCGCAGGTGTTGCTGCGCCCAGCGGCCATTGCCATCCATGATGATGGCGACGTGGGCAGGCGGGGTTTGCGCGGCGCTCATCAAACTTCCATCAGTTCCTTTTCTTTGTCGGCGAGGACTTTGTCCACCTGTTCGACGTATTTGTCGGTCAGTTTCTGGATTTCCGCCTCGGCACGGCGCTCGTCGTCTTCGGATGCCTGTTTGTCGGTGACGAGCTGTTTGATGCTTTGGTTGGCATCGCGGCGCACGTTGCGGATGGCGACTTTTGCCTGTTCGCCTTCGTTACGCACGACTTTGACCAAATCCTTGCGCCGTTCTTCGGTGAGCGGCGGCAGGTTGATGTGGATGTTTTGTCCGGCGGTGTTCGGCGTCAGGCCGAGGTCGGAGTTAATCAGCGCTTTTTCGATGACGGCGACCATGTTGCGCTCCCATACCTGGATGGTGAGGCTGCGGTAGTCGGTGACGGAGACGTTCGCCGCCTGCGACAGCGGCACCATTGAGCCGTAGTATTCGACCTGGACGTGGTCCAGCAGGCTGACGTTTGCCCGTCCGGTGCGGATTTTGCTCAACTCGTGTTCGAGCGACTGCACGGATTTTTCCATGCGCGTGGCGGCATCTTTCTGGATGGTCTGCATCATATAAACTCCTTAGGCGTGAATGACCGTGCCAACGCCGTCATCGAAGACAGCACGCACGATTTCATCGGGTTTGGTCATGTCAAATACCACCATCGGCATATCATTGTCGCGGCACATCACCACGGAAGTTGCGTCCATGACATTGAGGTTTTCGGTGAGTACCTGACGGTAGCTGAGGGCGTCGTATTTTACCGCATCATCAAAGCGTTTGGGGTCTTTGGAATAGACGCCATCGACCTTGGTCGCCTTGAACATCGCATCGACTTCCAGCTCAATCGCACGCAGGCTGGCGGCGCTATCGGTAGTGAAAAACGGGTTGCCGGTGCCGGCGGCGCAGATGACCACCCTGCCCTTTTCCAGGTGGCGGATGGCGCGGCGGCGGATGAACGGCTCGCAGACCTGGTCGATAATCAGCGCCGACATTACCCGCACCGGCACGTCAATCTGCTCCAGCGCGTCCTGAATGGCAAGCGCATTCATCAGCGTCGCCAGCATTCCCATGTGGTCGCCGGTGACGCGCTCCATGCCGAGCGCCGCCAGTTGCGCGCCACGAAAGAGGTTGCCGCCGCCGACAACAATGGCGATTTCCACGCCGGATTCCACCAGTTGGCGGATTTCGCCCGCGATGCGGCGTACTACTTTCGCGTCCAGACCAAAAGCCTGGTCGCCCATCAGCGCCTCGCCGCTCATTTTCAGCAAAATTCTTTTGTATTTAGGGGGATTGCCTGTAGTCATGTGTGTGTTCTCCGGATTGTTATAGGGCGCGCGCATTATACGTTGCGTGGCATAAAAAAACCGCCGACGGGCGGCGGTTTTGCGGGCGGTCAAGACTTAAACGCCTTTGGCCTGCGCCATAACTTCGGCGACAAAATCGGATTCTTCCTTCTCGATGCCTTCGCCCAGCTCGAAGCGGGTGAATTGCACCACGTCAGCGCCTTTTTCTTTCAGCAACTGCTCAACGGTGATGTCCGGGTTTTTGACGAAAGACTGCCCTTTCAGCGTCACTTCGCTGAACAGCTTTTTCATCGCGCCTTCGACCATCTTCTCGATGATGTTCGCCGGTTTGCCGCTTTGTTCGGCCTTGGCGCGGTGGATTTCGTTTTCCTTGTCGAGGAAATCCTGCGGCAGGGAAGCGGCGTCCAGCGAAATCGGGTTGCTGGCAGCGATGTGCATGGCGATGTCTTTCGCCAGTTCAACGTCGCCGGTGGTGATTTCTACCAGCACGCCGATTTTTTGACCGTGCAGATAGTGGCCGATAACGCCGCTGCCCGCAGTCAGGGTGACGAAACGGCGGATGGTCATGTTTTCGCCGATTTTCGCGACCAGCTCGCGGCGACGCTCGTCGGCGGTGACACCCGGTGCGACTTCGGCGGCGTTGAGCGCGTCAATGTCGGCCAGCTTTTGCGTGCGCGCCACTTCGGCGAGACGGTTGGCAAAACCACGGAACTCGTCACCCATGGCCACGAAATCAGTTTCGCAGTTGGCTTCAAGGATGGTCGCTTCCTTGGCGTCGTCGCTGATGGAAACGACCAGCGCACCTTCGGCGGCAACGCGGCCGGCTTTCTTGTCGGCCTTGGCGAGGCCGGTTTTGCGCATATGTTCAACGGCAGCTTCAATATCGCCTTTGGTTTCAAGCAGTGCCTTCTTGCACTCCATCATGCCTGCGCCGGTACGTTCGCGCAGTTCTTTTACTAATTGGGCGGAAATGGACATATTCAACTCCTGAAAACAAGGACGGCTGCGGACGTGCCGCAGCCTTTAATCATGCAAAAACAGACAAATTACTCAGCGTCGCCGCTTTCGGCAGCTTCAGCAGCCGGTTCATCAGCCACGACCGCTTCTTCCAGCGCCTTCTCGGCGTTCTCGCCGCCACGGGCGGTCACAGAAGCCTTGGCTTCCTCAATTGCGCTGGCGACCGCATCAACGTAGAGGCGGATGGCACGAACAGAGTCGTCGTTGCCCGGAATAATGTAATCGACGCCATCGAGCTGGCTGTTGGTATCGACCACGCCGACGACCGGAATGCCGAGCTTCTTCGCTTCCTGAATGGCGATATGTTCGTGGCCTACGTCGATGACGAACAGCACATCGGGCAGGCGGCGCATATGGCGGATGCCGGTGAGTGAACGGGCGAGCTTGTCGCGTTCACGGCCAAGGACGATGACCTCTTTCTTCACCAGCTTTTGGAACGTGCCGTCTTCGGCCATGCGTTCAATCGCTTCAAGGCGGTTGATGGACTGGCGGATGGTCTTGAAGTTGGTCATCATCCCGCCGAGCCAGCGGAAAT
>NZ_CALJAH010000056.1 GCF_938028185.1 uncultured Cardiobacterium sp.
CTCACACCAATCCTCTCTCGCTACGCGAGCAATGCTTGTCCCACAGGGACTGGAACAGCTTGCGCAGCGAGAGAAAAGGTATATCGGCGGTTTTACCTGCTCCCGTTTGCACAAGAAAACGGGTTTTTCCAGGCTCCAAACGGGTTCTGAGCAGAAATCGCCCTCCGGGGCGATTTTTTTTGCGCCCTGCGCATTGACCAGATAACGCACCATGTAAATAGCTACCCATGCTATATAAAATAGCGTAGAATATCGCATAGTCGGCTATCCAATATAGTACGACCGATGCCCTGCGGGGCGGATTCCATCACACCCAAGGAGTTGAACAATGAAAAAATCCCCTGTCCTGCCATGGCTTGCCCACGCCATGCGCTTTGCCGGTTGTTGCCTGATTTGCGGCAGCGCCGTCGCCTTTATCGCGATGAACCAGGGCGCGCGCCTGCAAGACGCGCAATTCTTTTACTGGCAACGCTATTTCGTTGATGGCGTGGTTTCTGTTGCCACCCTGCCGGGTATTTGGCTGTTTTTCGCCGGTTCCCTTCTCTGGTGGTTATGCCAAAGAACGAAGAAAACACTATTGCTCGCGGTCATGGCGCTACTGGTCGTTATCAATAGCCAGTGTTTTATCATCCCGCTGTCAAAACAGGCGTCAATGCTCGCCTTTCAGACCAGTCAGACAGAAGCGGTTGCGGCGGCATTTATGACCGCCAAAACGGGGGAAGACCGGCTGGGTGCGGTGAATGGAGGATTGTTGCTGGGCTATCTCGCCGTGTATTTCTTATGGCGGGAAAAGGCGAAAACCGGTCTCCCATCAACACCATAACCCGCAAACAGGGGAACACCCGTCATAGGGTGCGCCTTGACGCACCGTCCGGCGTATGGCGACGGTTGTGCGACGGTGGGGCAAGCCCCACCCTACGAACCGCCCCCTCCCCCTGTGGGGGAGAGCTGGGGTGGGGCTTGCCCGCATACCGCCGATGCCCTGTAACCATACCGGTCTCCTTTCAAAATTTCCGCGTGCGTGTCGGCTACGCCGCCACACACCCTACGCACGAGATCCGCCATAGGGTGCGCCTTGGCGCACCGTCCGGGGAAGATAGCCCCCCTAAACCCGGTCAGGCGGCGCACCCTGCACGGAACTTTGTGAATATCGCTATACAATGCCCGGAATCCCACGACAAAAGGAGTTCCGCATGAAGTCTGCCCCCATCGCTATCGCCCTGACCGCTTTTGTTTTCGGCTTCGGCGGCTGGTACCTCCACGACCGCTTTGGCGACCGGCATGAGATGCCACCGCCCGCCCCAAAACCGCCGCCGGCAACCGCGCCGGATGACAACGCCGCCCGCTTTGCCGGTACCTTGCAGCCCGTTGGCAATGGCGAATGGTCCACCGGCACCGTCGCCCCTCTGGCAGCCGCTGAACCGAATTCCGCACCGCCGGGAGCGACAAACCACAGCGCCGCCCTGTCCACCGCAGGCTCCCGGCTCGCCGCTTACCCGCTTGCCACACGCAGTTGGGGCGACATTTATAACCCCGGCGGCACCATCCCCGCACACGGCTTTGCCGCCTGGTTCATCGACACACGCCAACCGCAGCAGCCGGTTGCCACGGCAGAAGAAGCACGCATCGCCCTCGATTTTGCCTACAGCGACTCCCACGGCATCCCGTCCGAATCCTTCGCTGCCTACTGGGCGGGCAAAATTCCGGTTGTACAAAAAGGCCATTACCGCCTGAAAGCCGATATTAGCTGGGCACAGATGCGCGTCCTGCTTGACCGGCACATCATCGCCGAAAGCCGTGAACCCAACCATACCGAACTGCCGCCCGCGCTGGAGCTGGACGCCGGCGAGCATCTGCTTGAAGTCGAATACAACAACCACTGGCACACCGCACAATTCCAGCTTGCACTTGAGCCGGACGTTCCCGCCTATGACAGCGAAGACCTTGCCGCCGCCATCGCCGCGCTGCACCTGCCGCCCACAACCGTCACCCATGTGGTTGCCCTCTACCAGAGCATTGAAGCGGACAACCGCGTCCGCGTGCAGGCACCGGCGGGCGATACCCCCTACATCCTTGTCCTGAACAGCTACGAGCCTGTCAATTGGGAGCTGCAAGGGCGCGCGCCCGTGCTGGTCGTGCATGACGACCGTGGCAGCCTGCATGGCACGGGTGGCGCACCGCAGCTCGTCTGGCGTAGCCGCTTCAGCCATGACGCCAGCGAAGACCTGCCGGGCGCTCCCGAATGCATCTGCTACATCCGCAAGCGCAACCTGAAATGCAAAGGCGACATCACGCCGGGCCTGGTTGGCAAAGTCAAACAGCTGACCGGCTACCCGCTTGCCGGATTCAGCGGCGCTTACGACAACAAGGGCGACGCGCTCATCCCGGTGCCACTGACCCCGGTCGCGGCGCTGGCAGAAAAAGAGGATGCTGCCATCAAGAAAATCCGGCATGACATCGCAACCAACCGAGAACACTGCGCCCACAAAAGCGGCCCCTATGCCCATATTCCCGAAAAGCCCTGAAGCCGCGCGCTTTGCGCAGCTTTTGGTGAGTACCGCTATAAAAAAGCCCGCAGATGCGGGCTTTTTTGGGTGCCGTTAGCGGCGGCGGGTCGCGGGGCGGGGTGGTTTGTTGGCGGGAGCGGGCTTGTTGCCCTCCAGCGCCGGGGCGCTGACGCCGTATTGGTCGAGGCCGCCGCCCATGCTGATGTACAAATCAACGTTGTTGGTGAGGATTTGCAGCTCGGTGGCGAGCAGTCCCTGGTCGCTGGCGTAGCTTTCGCGTTGGGCATCGAGGCGGTCAAGCGCGGTGCTGACGCCCGCCTCAAAGCGCAGGTTTTCCAGGCGCAGCCGTTCGCTCACCGCCTTGTTGCCGCGCACTTGTGCCGCGTATTGTTCGGCCAGCGTTTGCCGGGCGGCCAAGGCATCCGCGACTTCGTAGAAGGCGGTCTGCACGGTGTTCTGGTAGCTTTCGACCAGGATTTTTTGTTGCGCTTCGGCGATGTTCACCGCGCGGTTGAGTTTGTCGCGGTTGAAGATGGGCAGGCTGATGCTCGGCGCAATGCTCCAGGCGAGGTTCGGCGCCTTGATCAGTTCGTCGAGTTCGGGGCTGGCGTAGCCGACGCTGCCGGTGAGGCTGATGCTGGGGTAGAGCGCCGCGCGTGCCGCGCCGATGTTGGCGTTCGCCGCTTTCAGCTGGTATTCGGCTTCGCGGATGTCCGGCCGGTTTTGCAGCACGGTGGCAGGGATGCCCGCAGGCAGGCGCAGGTCGGCAAAGGCGTTTTTCAGGCTGCCCGCTGGCGGCAGGTTGAGCTGGCTGACCGGTTTGCCAACCAGCAGCGAGAGGGCGTTCAGCGCTTTTTGGTGAGCGCGTTCGGCTTCGGCGTAGCTGCTGCGCGCGCTTTCGATTTGGGTCTGCACGCCGCTGAGGTCGCCAGCGGTCATCAGGCCTGCATCGAATTGCATTTTGGAGAGGCGGTAGCTTTCTTGTCGGCTTTGCACGACGTCTTCGGCCAGTTTTTGTTGGGCATCGGCGATGCGCGCCTGGTAGTAGGTTTTGGCAACGGCGGCGATGATGCTGAGTTCGGCGGCGTCGCGTGCTTCGCGGGTGGCGAGGTATTTGTTCAGCGCCTGGTCGCTCATCGCCTTGACCCGGCCAAAGAAGTCGAGCTCAAAGGCGCTGCTGGCAAGGGTGAGGTTGTGCACGGTGCCAACGCGCGCCTGGCCGGTGCCGGTGAGGTCGCGCGCGGTGCGGCTGCGGGTGATGCCGCCGTTGGCGGCCACCGTCGGCAGGAATTCGCTGCGCTGGATGCCGTATTGGGCTTCGGCGATTTCGGTGTTGAGCGCGGCGGTTTTGAGGTTGTGGTTGTGCGCGAGTGCTTCTTCGATGAGTTTTTGTAGTTGCGGGTCGCGGAAGTATTCGCGCCAGTGGGTTTCGGCGGCGGTTTTGCCGCTGCTGTTTGCCTGTTCGGCGACGGCGACTTCCATCCAGTTTTGCGGCAGGGCGACGTCGGGCTGGCGGTAGTCGGGGGTGAAGCTGCACCCTGCGAGAAGCAGGGCGAGCGCGAGGGGTTTGAGGAGGGTTTGCATGGGGGTCTCCTTTAGTAGGGCTGGTCTTCGGGTCGGGCGTATTTGTCGTGCACGCCGAGTTTGCCGGGGAAGATTTTGCGTACGAGGACGAAGAAGATGGGGATCATCACCAGTCCCATGAAGGTGCCGATGCTCATCCCCCAGAAGACGCTGGTGCCGATGGTGCGCTGGCTGGCGGAACTGGCGCCGCTGGCGAGGTAGAGCGGCACGACGCCGAGGATGAAGGCGAGCGAGGTCATGACTATCGGGCGGAAGCGCAGGTGGGCGGCGGCGAGCGCAGCCTGGACGCGGGTTTTGCCGCCTTCTTGCAGGTCTTTGGCGAACTCGATGATGAGGATGGCGTTTTTCGCCACCAGCCCCATCACCGTGACCATGCCGACGCTGAAGTAGATGTCGTTGGCGAAGGTTTCCGCCCTCTGCCCTGCCATCATGACGTTAAAGAGGTTGCGGCCGTAGATGCCGCCCGCGGTGCCGAGCAGGCCGAGCGGGATGACGAGGACGACGGCAAACGGGATTGACCAGCTTTCGTACAGCGCGGCGAGGCAGAGGAAGATGGCTATCAGGCTGAAGGCGTAAACGTAGAGTTTTTGGTCGCCGGAGCGTTGTTCTTCCAGGGCGAGGCCGGTCCATTCGAGGGCGAAGCCGGGCGGCAGTTGGGCGACGAGTTCTTGCATGGTGTTCATGCCTTCGCCGGAGCTTTTGCCTTGCGCGGCGCTGCCGGAGAGTTGCATCGCCGGGTAGCCGTTGTAGCGGGTCGCCTGCATTTGTCCGTTTTCCCAGGTGAAGTTGGCGATGCTGCCAAAGGGAACTTGTCCGCCCCGGGTGTTGGGGATGTTCAGCGTTTTCAGGTCGTTTTCCTGCATCCGCGCGGCGGCGTCGGCTTGGACGGTAACGCGCTGCAACCGCCCCTTGTTGGGGAAGTCGTTGATGTAAGCGGAGCCGAAGTTGGTACCCAGCGTGCTGGCGATGCTGGTGATGGGGACGTTTTGCGCATAGGCGGCGTTGCGGTTGATGTCGATGCGCAGTTGCGGCGCGTCGGCCAGGCCTTGCGGGCGGATTTCGCCGATGACGTCCTTGCGCTGCATCGCCATGCCCATCAACTGGTTGCGCGCGTCAAGCAGCGCTTCGTGTCCAGCACCGCCGCGGTCTTCCAGCATCAGGTCAAAGCCGCTGGAGGTGCCGAGCGAGGGGATGGCGGGCGGGCTTAAGGCAAAGATGGTGGCGTCGCGGATGCCCATGAAGCCGCCCATCAGTTTGCCGGAGATGGCGTTGGCGGTCTGGTCGGGGCGGGCACGCTCTTTCCAGTCTTTGAGGATGATGAAGGCCATCCCCATGTTTTGTCCCTGGCCGGTGAAGCTGAAGCCTTGCACGGCGACAATGTTGTCAATTTCCGGGATGTTTTTGGCGACCGCTTCCATTTCTTTGAGTTTGTCGATGGTGCGTTCGGCGGTCGCGCCGGCGGGCAGTTGCAGGCTGGCGATGACGTAGCCCTGGTCTTCGTTCGGCAGGAAGGAGGTTGGCAGGCGGGTGTAGAGGTACACCGCTCCGGCACTGACGGCGAGATAGACGACAAACATCGCGTAGCTGATGCGGATGAATTTGGCGATAGTCGCTTCGTAGGCGTGGGTCGCCACTTTGACGAGGCGGTTGAACCAGCCGAAGAAGCCGCGTTTTTCGTGGTGGTCGTCGCGTACCGGCTTGAGCATGGTGGCGCAGAGCGCGGGGGTCAGCGTCAGTGCCAAGAAGCCGGAGAAGCCGATGGAGCCTGCCATGACCAGCGCAAACTGGCGGTAGATGTTGCCGGTGGAGCCGCTGAAGAAGGCCATTGGCAGGAAGACGACGATGTTGACCAGGGTGATGCCGACGATGGCACTCGATATTTGCCCCATGCTTTTTCGCGTCGCCTGGTAGGGGGTGAGTTTTTCTTCGGCCATCAGGCGCTCGACGTTTTCGATGACGACGATGGCGTCATCCACCACAATCCCGATAACCAGCACCATCGCAAACATGGTGAGCACGTTGATGGAGAGGCCGAGCGGGCTCATCAGCGCCACCGCGCCCATGAGCGAGATGGGGACGACGATGGCGGGGATAAGGGTGTAGCGGAAGTTTTGCAGGAAGAGGAACATCACCACTACGACCAGCGCCATTGCTTCGACCAATGTATGCAGTACCTGCTCGATGGAGAGGCTGACGAAGGTGGAGGTGTCGTACGGCGTACTCCACGAGATGCCTTCGGGGAAGTATTTGGCAAGGTCGGTCATGCGTTCTTTGACCGCCTTGGCGACGGCGACGGCGTTACCGCTGTTGGAGAGCTGCACGGCCATCCCGGTGCTCTCTTCGCCATTGACGCGGGTGGAGAAGCCGTATTGTTCCTGGCCGAGCTCAACGCGGGCGACGTCTTTCAGGCGGACGGTAGCGCCGCCTTCGGTGCTTTTCAGCACGATGTTTTCAAATTCGGCGACGTCGGCGAGCTGGCCGGGGACGTTGATAACGGCGGAGAAGGTCTGGCCGGGCAGGGCGGGCAGGGCGCCGAGGCTGCCGGTCGGGATTTGCCGGTTTTGTGCGGCGATGGCGCTGGAGACGTCATCGGCGGTGAGATCATAGCCGCGCAGTTTTTCCGGGTTGAGCCAGATGCGCATCGAGGATTCGGAGCCGAAAAGGCGGACGCCGCCGACGCCGCTGATGCGTTGCAGCTCGGGGACGATGTTGCGCTGCGCGTAGTCGTTCATCTCGCGCACGCTGATGTGCGCATTGGCATCGCGTTGCAGCGCCACCACCATGAGGAAGTTGCTGCTGCGCTTGGAAACGGTGATGCCGTTCTGGTTGACCGAGGCGGGCAGGCGCGAGGTGACTTGCGCCAGGTTGTTCTGCACGTTGACCTGGGCGATGTCTTCGTTGGTGCCGGAGACGAAGGTCAGCTCCAGCTCGCCGGTGCCGTTGGCGTTGGCGCTCGCGTTCATGTAATCAAGACCGTCCACGCCGTTCATTTCGCGTTCGATGATGGACAGCACCGACTCCTCAATGGTGGCGGCGCTGGCACCGGGATAGGTGACGCTGATGGTGATTTGCGGCGCGGAGACATTCGGGTATTGCTCTACCGGCAGGCGGTTGAGCGAGAGCAGACCGCCGAAAATGATGAAAATGGCGACGACCCAGGCGAAGACCGGTCGGTCAATAAAAAATCTGGACATGATTCCCCCGGATTACTGAGCGGCAGGCTGGCTGG
>NZ_CALJAH010000057.1 GCF_938028185.1 uncultured Cardiobacterium sp.
TTTTGTCGGTGGTGTTGTGCAGGCGCAGGGTGAAGACGCCGCTGTCGTCCTGGCTGAGGTAGCGCGGGCTTTGTAGTTCGGCGACTACCGGGGCTTTGACGATGGCGGTTTGTTCGGCGCTGCCGGTTTTGTCAGGGTTCCAGGCGGCGGTCATGACGCGCAGGCGGCCGTTGTAGTGCGGTATGGGCACGGTGTATTGGAGGTTGCCGTCGGTGTTGAGTTTGAGCGGGCCGCTCCAGTTGGCGATGAGGGTGAGGTCGAGGTCCGGCAGGGCGGCAAGTGCGGCTTGATCCACCGGGTTTTCATCGCCGTCGGCACCGCTGCGCAGTGCGGCGAGGCGGGCGTTGGTCTGGCGGATGATGTTGCCGAAGGTGTCGTACAGTTCCAGGTTCAGGTTTTTTTTGCCGTAGAAGGCCTGAAGCGGGTCGCTGAAGCTGGGCGCGGTCAGTTGGTAGAGGCCGTCGTCCACCACGGCGATGTTGACCCAGGTGTTGTCGCCCGCTTCGGGGACGTGGATGTCCACGGTGAGCGGTTGTTCGGGCTGGGCGTTTTCCGGCAGTTTGATTTGGGGCGCGAGGCGGCGGTGCGCGAGGTCGGCGCCAAGCCAGCGCAGGCCGACGGCACGGCGGTTGTGGTCGTCGTTTTTGTCGTTCCAGGCGTTGGCGAGCAGCCAGATGCCTTGTTCCCAGCCTTCTTGCCACGGGATTTGCAGTTGTGCCTTGCCGTTTTTGAGGGTGATGTCGTGGCTTTCGCTGATGGTGTCGCGGCTGGCGATTTTGACGCTGGCGGCGCCGTCAAAGGGCGCTTGCAGGTTGAGGGTGATGGTGTCGCCGTTGTGGTAGGTTTCGCGGTCGGTGGTGAGGGTGATGGTGGACGGGTTGTTGTTGCCGGGGTTGCCGTACCAGCCGCGGGTGATTTCGAGGCTGGCGGCGCTCGCCGGGTCTTTGCCCTGGGCTTCGAGGATGTAGATGCCGTTGTCCAGCGGCAGTTCGAGGGTCGCCGGGGTTTTGCCGTCGGTGGCGATGGTGCCGGTTTTGACGGGGTGGCGGGTGTCGTTGTCGTTGTAGCGCCATTCGCCGTCGTCGTAGTACCAGTACCAGTCGCGCGCTACCTGGTAGAGGGTCCAGTTGAGGTTGTCGCCCTGTTGTTCGCCTTTGTCGTTGATGACGGCGATTTGCGCGGTGTTGTCGCCGCTTTTGAGGGCGATGTAGGGTGCGCTGCGCGGCAGCAGGGTGGTGTTTTCGGCGCCGATGGTGCTGCCATCCGGTGCGGTGAGGGTGCTGGTGACTTGTAGTGCTTGCGGGCGGGTGTCGAAGGGGCGGTCGAGGGTGATGTCGATGTGGCGTTTGCCGTCTTTGTCGGTGGTGCCGGCAGCGATGCGTTGTTCGTCGTAGGCGGCGACGGTTTCGTCGTGGCGGCCGATTTGCCAGCCGGTCCAGGCCGGGTTGGTTTTGGCGAGATCGCCGTGGGTGATGCGCCAGACGCCGTCGTTTTGCAGGTCGGCGGCAGGGGCGCCGTAGAGCCAGTCGGCTTTGAGGTCGATGCTGGCTTTGTTGTCGCCTTCGGTTTTGACGGTCAGGGTATTTTCGATTTGGCGCGGGATGATGCTGTCCACGCGGTAGGTTTCGTCCACGAGGCGCGCGCCGTCTTTGCCGAGGCTGATGCGGATTTGCCAGTTGCCGAGGCGGGCGTTGTTGGCGATGGCGCTGCTGTAGCGGTAGGCGCCGCTGTCGTCGGCTTTGAGCAGTTCGCTGTGGACGAGGTTGCCGTCCGGGCGGCGGATTTCGAGCCAGAGCGGGCTGTCGCTCCAGGCTTTGCCTTCGGGGGTTTTGAAGAGCCAGAGGGCGTTGATGGTGTCGTTCGGGCGGTACACGCCGCGGTCGTGCCAGCTCCAGTGGCTCAGGGTCGGGTTGGCGGCGGGTGCGCCGTCCAGGCCTTTGTCGGAGAGGTCGATGCCTTGTCCGGCAACGCGCAGGTAGGCGAGGTGTTCGTCGTGCTGGCTGACGAGGTGTCCGGGGGCGTCGGAGCCGTTGCCGCCGGTTTGTGCGGCGCTGAAGCGGGCGATGCCTTGTGCGTCGGTTTTGGCTTCGCCGAGGACGCGGTTGTTTTGGGCGTAGAGGGTGACGGTTTGTCCGGCGACGGGCTGGTTGTTGCGCAGGTCGCGCAGCTCGGCGAGCAGGCCGTCGCGGGTCTGGTAGGCGGTGAGTCCCTGGTCGGTGACGGTGAAGCCCATCAGCGCGGTTTGGTATTGGTCGGGAACGCGCAGGGTGAGGACGTACACGCCGCTGCGGTTTTCTTTGCCCGCCATGTCGGCAAAGGCGATGCGGTTCTGGACGACGCTGTTGCGTTCGCTTTTTTCGGGGTTGAAGCTGCCGCTCCAGATTTTGCTGGCGTTGGCGTCGAGGTCGTAGGTGTTGAAGTAGTCGGGGTTGTCGATGGCGTCGTGGATGTCGCCGGCGAGGTTGTTGCCGGGGATTTGCCACAGTTCGAGTTCGATGGTGTCCACGTTGCTGCTTTCGACGGTCAGCGCCGCATCGGGGTCAAGTACGAGGGTTTTGCCACGGGTGGCGAAGCGCACCATCGGTTCGCGGTCGCCGGTGCTGATGGTGCGCTCTTCGGCGCGTCCCAGTTCGAGGTGGTTTTGTGCGGTCAGTTTGGGGTCGATGCGGATTTTGTAGTCGCGCTGCCAGACGCCGTTGTAGCAGATTTTGTCGCCGCTGTAGCGCGCTTCGCCTTCGGCGGCGGGTTCGATGGTGATGCGTTTGCGCCAGTCTTGTTGGGGTTCGGCGAGGAGGGTTTCGCTAAATTCGAGGCAGATTTGCGGTTTGTCCTGTTGTTTGTCCACGTCAACGTTGGCGAGTTTGAAGGTGAAGCGGTCCAGCAGGGCGTTGTATTGTTCTTTTTGGTTGCCTTCAAATTCGGGCGCGAGTTTTGCCAGCGCGGCCAGGGCGAAGGGGATGCTGTCGCGGTCGGTTTCCATGATGCGTTCGTACAGCGCGAGGTTGTCGCCCAGCCAGGCTTCGCGTGAGTTGCGGATGTTGGGCGAGGAGGCAAGCAGGGCGCGGTAGGCGATGCCGCGCGGGTCGTCGCTGTAGCGGGTGCGCTCTGCCAGTTTGCCGAGCAGTTCGCCGGGGTTTTGCAGGTGGGCGAAGTCTTTGCTGGCTACGCCTTTTTTGCTTTTGCTGTATTTGGCGTTTGCCCGCCAGGTGCGGATGTCGGCGTCGGCCAGGTTGGCAACCGGGCCGGTGCCGTCTTTCAGGTATTGGTTGATGTCCGCTTCGGCCTGGTTGCGCGCGGCGACAAGGCTGTCTTCACTCCAGCGGGCACTGGCGTGGGCAAGGCTGATGGCGCCGATCAGGGCGGCGAGCAGGGTTTTTTTGAACATGAGAGTGTCTCTTGTGGGTGAAAATTGGCGCGGATTTTAGCAAATCCGGCGGGGTTTTTTGGGGGAGGGCTGTGGCTTTATTTTTCTTGCTGCGGCAAGGGGTTGATTTCCGTCATCGGTGGCGCGGGCGGCGGGTGCTATTCTTGCCGCCGTTTTTTCAGGAGTCTGTTCATGTCCCGCTATCCCGCGATTCTCAATCTGGGTTTTCGCCTCTTTTTTTTCTCCGCGACCGCTTTCACCGTGCTGACCATGCTGGCGTGGCTGGCGGTGTATCAGGGTCATCATGCCACCGTCGGCGGGCTGGTCGCGCAGTGGTGGCACGGCCACGAGATGGTTTATGGCTACGCCGCCGCAGTCGTCACCGGTTTTTTGTTCACCGCAGTGCAGAACTGGACCGGCGTGCCGATGCCGCACGGCTGGCCGCTTTTTTGCTACTGGCTGCCGTGGTTCGCGGCGCGGCTGCTGTTTGCCTTCGCACCGGGCGGGTATGTTGTTGCCGCCTGCTGCGATTTGCTCTTTGCCCTCGGCGGCTTTTATGGCGTCGCCAAACCGGTAATTGCGGTGAAGCAGTGGCGGCAAATGGGGCTGGTCTCGAAAATGGCGCTGCTTGCCATCGGCCAGATGCTGTTTATCGCCGGGCTGCTCGGCTGGGGTAACGGCATCCGTTTTAGCCTCTATCTCGGCGTGTTCGTCATCCTCGCCATCGTCCTCACCATCGGGCGGCGGGTGACGCCGTTTTTCACCGAACGCGGCGTTGGTTATCCCTTCACCCCGAAAAACAGCGCGCTGCTGGACCGTGCCTGCCTCGCCACCTTTACCGCTTTCTTTATATTGAAGGTGTTTACGCCGTGGACGGCAGCGGCAGCGCTCTTCGCCCTCGCCACCGCCGCCTGCAACGGCTGGCGTCTCGCCGGCTGGTACACGCGCGGCATCTGGCACCGCCCGCTGCTGTGGAGTATTCACCTCGCCTTCGCCGCGATGATTTTCGGCTTTCTCCTCTTTGGCAGCCAACTGTTCTGGCCGGTGGTGAGCGATACCCTCGCCCTGCACGCCCTCGCCCTCTCCGGCATCGGCCTGCTGACGCTGTCGATGATGGCACGGGTCAGCCTCGGCCACTCCGGGCGCAATATCCACGAACCGCCGCGCGTCGCCGTCATCGCACTCTACCTGCTCTGCGCCGGGTTCGTCTGCCGCGTGCTGCTGCCGCTCGCCCTGCCCGCGCAATATTTATGGTGGATTGGCTGCGCGCAGGTGCTGTGGGTGGTGGCATTCTGCCTGCTGCTGCACGGTTACACGCTCATCTGGTTTCGCCCGCGCATTGACGGTAAGCCGGGGTGAGGATTATTCCGCCAGCTCAATCACCCGCGGCAGGTGGTCGCTGTCGCGTTCGTCGCTGACGAAGCTGCGTGCGCTCAGACCGCCTTTCAGGAAAGCGTGATCGAGTGCCTTGTGCGGCCTCCAGCTAGGAAAGGTCGGGCTGGTGTCGCCGAGGCGACGGTAGCCGTGTTCGGCGAGGATGCGCAGTTGCGGCGCATCCGGGGTGCAGTTGTAATCGCCGGTGATGAGGACGTTTTCCCAGGCGGCAAGCTGGCCGCGGATGAAGCGCAGTTGGCGGTGCTGGTCGAGCGCGCCGAGGCTCAGATGGATGTTGGCGACGACCAGCTCGCCACGGGTGGTTGCAACCGCCGCCGCCAGTACGCCGCGACCGGGGATGCGCGACGGCAGCGGGCGGTTCAGCACTTCGCGCAGCGGCATTTTGCTCAAAATGAGGTTGCCGTGCAGCGAGAGTTTGCCGAGGCGGCGATTGGTCTGGGCGAGGCTGTATGGCAGACCGGTCAAGTCACGCAGTTGTTCGACGTGGTTGCGAAAGCCGTTGCGCAGGCCGCCGAGGTCAATTTCTTGCAGGCAGATGAGGTCAAACTGGCTGATGTAGGCGGCGATGCGGGCGAGGGTCTTGCGTTTGGCCGGGCCGGGCAGGATTTGCCGGTGCCATTGCCAGGTGTAGCTCAGGTAGCTGCGCGCGTTAATCGCCGCCTGGATGTTGTAGCTCAGGATGCGCATGGGGGCTGACCGTCGGCGTCTTGCAGCGCGAGCAGGTCTTCCGCGCCCATACTGAGGCGAAACCGCACCGCGTCCGGCCAATCTTCGCCCATCACCGCTGCCGCTTGTACCAGATAGGCGCGGGCGGTGTCGGCGTCATGCACGCCGCCCGCGATGACAAGGCCGATGTCGCGCGGGGCGGCGGCAAGGGTATTGAGCAACAGCAGTGCCGCTTCCGGCGTCGCCCCTTTTTCGGCGTAACCGCTTGAGGTTTGCAGCATATCCGCCCCGGCACGAATGGCAGCTTCGGCGCTGGCGAGAATGTCGCCATCGGCCAGCACGCCGGTTTCGAGGATGACGCGCAGGCGGGTGTCGTGGTCGTGGCAAAACTGGGCGACGCCTTCGCTGAGCTCCAACGCGCTGCTGGCGTTGTCGTTGATAAAGGCGCGGTAGGGGAAAACGAAGGCGATTTCATCGCCGCCGTCGGCGAGGATTTGCCGCAGCGTCGCGTAAATTGCCTCCTGCGATTGCGCCCCGTCGGGGAAATTGACGACGCTGGCGACCTGCACGGCAGCAGGGAGCGCCCGCCGCGCCTGGGCGACAAACGGCGGCGGTACGCACACCGCGGCGCAGTCCGTCGCTTGCAGGCAGAGGGCAGCGATGCTGCTTTCGTCCTCCGTGGCAGAAAGGGCGGCGAGTTCAAGCAGGGCAGGGGGGAAGGGCATGGCGTTCTCCGGTGTGAAAATGGCGACAGCATAAGGGATTTTTGCAAGAACCGCTTTACAAGCCGCTGCGGGCGCGTACAATGCGCGCCCTTTGACGACATCGCCCGCGATCCGAAGCACGAGGCTTCCCCTGATTGTTGCCGATGAAATGAAAATTCCGGCAACCCTCATCTTCGTAACCCTCACGGCGCTGCGGTCGTCATGGTTTGCCATTGCCCCACACACCGGAGCCATCCATGCAAACCTTCACCGACCTGAGTCTCCCCGAAGCCCTGCTCAAGGCCATCGCTGCCAGCGGCTACACCACGCCGACGCCCATCCAGGCACAAGCCATCCCGCTCGCCGTCGCCGGGCGCGACCTGCAACTCTCCGCGCAAACCGGCAGCGGCAAAACCGCCGCCTTCGTCCTGCCGATTCTCACCCGCCTCGTCACCGGCGAAAACAAGGGCAAACGCCCGCGCGCGCTCATCCTCACCCCGACACGCGAACTGGCGCTGCAAGTGCATGACCAGGTACGCAAATACGGCAAAGAACTCAAATGGTTGTTCTCCGTGCCGCTGGTCGGCGGCGCGCCCTACGGCGGACAAATCCGCGCCCTGAAAAAAGGCGTGCAAATCATCGTCGCCACCCCCGGCCGCCTGCTCGACCACCTGCGCGACGAACGCATCGATTGCAGCGCGCTCGATATGCTCGTCCTCGACGAAGCCGACCGGATGCTTGATATGGGCTTTGCCGACGACCTCAATGCCATCATCGAAGCGCTGCCGGAGGCGCGGCAGACCATCATGTCATCCGCCACCTGGGACGGCGCCGTCGGCAAAATCGCCCGCCGCTATACGCGCGAGCCGGAGCGCATCGCCATCAAGGTCGAAAGCGCGCACATCGAAGAAAAAGTCTATTTCTGCGACAACGCCGACCACAAAAACCAAATCCTGGAGCATCTCGTCGCCGACCCGGAAATGGGGCAGGCGATTATCTTCGCCGCCACCAAGCGCGCCAGCGAAGAAATCGCAGACCAACTGCGCGACAACGGCTTCCGCGCCCGCTACCTGCACGGCGACCTGCCGCAAGTCAAACGCAACCGCATCGTTGAAGACCTGCGCAAGGGCAAATGCGACATCCTCGTTGCGACAGACGTCGCCGCGCGCGGCATCGACGTCCCCGCC
>NZ_CALJAH010000058.1 GCF_938028185.1 uncultured Cardiobacterium sp.
CGATGACGTTGCCGTCCAGTATTTGCACGACGAAGTAGAGGCTGACCACCCAGTAGAAATCGCCGGTCAGGCCGTATTGCATATAGGCGACCACCAGCACCGGGATGGTGACGACGGTCGCGCCAATGTAGGGGATAAGCACGGAGAGGCCGACCATGAAGCTGAGCAGCAGGCTGTATTGCAGGTTGAAAATGTGCAGCGGGATGAAGGTCAGCAGCCAGACGACGAGGATTTCGCTGAATTTGCCGCGGATGTAGTTGCCAATCTGGATGTCCACTTCGTACCAGACGTCCTGGATGATTTCGCGCCGTTTCGGCAAAAAGCGGCCAAGCCAGCCCATGATGAGCTTTTTGTCTTTCAAAAAGAAGAAGATGAGCAGCGGCACGAGGATGATGTACACCAGCACCTTGATGATGACGAAGACGGAGTAAAACAGCTTGCCGGAAAGCGATTTGCTGAAGTTGGCGATTTCGCCGTTGAGGCTGTCCAGCAGGCTCTGCACGCCGCTCTCGCTGAAGGCGGTGGGGAATTTGTGCGGCAGCAGCAGGATGTATTCCTGGGTGCGCTGGAAGTAGTCGGGCAGCGCGCCGATGAGCAGTTTCGCCTGGTCGATGATGGCGGGCAGCAGCACGATGGTGAGGTAGAGGATGGCGGCGATGAAGATGAAATAGACGAGGGCGACGGCGATGCCGCGGCGCACGCCGATGCGCTCCAGCTTGCCGACGACGCCTTCGAGCAGGTAGGCGAGCGCGATGGAGATAATGACCGGCAGCAGCCATTCGCCGAGGAAATAGAAGATGGCAATGAGGCTGATGCCGAAGGCGACCAGCGCGACCAGCGAGGGATTGGCGAGAAAGCGGGCGAAGGGCGCCCAGAGGGATTTTGTGGAGGTGTTCATGAGGGTTTTTGCGGGTGAATGCGGGCAGCAATTTTAAGGGATTGCGCCGGGTCGGGGGCGGATTTTCGGCGGGTCAGTCTTCGTCGGCAAACAGGATACAGATTAAGTACGTGCACAGGGTTACAAGCAATAACGCCATAAAAAAAAATGTTGCAAAAAAATGGCGCGTCGTTTCCGGCAAGGCTTTCCCGTTCATCAGGAAAAACAGGCACATTATCAGCAGTGTGAAAACAGCATTCAGCCAAAAGAGCCCGTACATTGTCCGCTTGGCGGGTTTATCTGCCACGGCTGGCATGATATTGGGGAGCGGCTTTTCGGCAAGTACGGCATTGATAATTGCGGCTATTTCTTCGCTGCGCTGTTTGGACTGCGGCAAACCGATATAAATCCAATATTCATGGTCAAGGCGGTCATGGATGGCGAGGTAATAAGCGCTGCCGCCTTTGCCACTGGGAATGGATTCGGCGCGGGCGGCGCGTAAATCTTGCCAATACAGGGTACGCTTGCTGTTTTTGCCACGGAAAAAATAAATGCCGTGGCAATTTATATGTACCAATATTTTTTTCTCCGGCGGATAAAAATAGGCACGGTATGCCCGCACGATAAAAATAACCAGCGCACCAATAGCCGCAATAATCAAAGTCATGGCGACAACATAAAAAAGCTGCAACAGCAGCGGCACTGCCGCGCCATACGCCCACGGATTCATGTTCTTGCCCAGGAAAAGCAGAAATAAAAAGGCAAACGGGCTTCCGCAACTCAAGCTGGCGAAATGCCCTGTCGCCAGACGCGCGCTATGGCAGCGGTAATCCAAACCGGGCGGTGCCTGCGGTGGCAATGACGGTGCCATTCCGCGCAAATAATCTTGTGCAACCCGCTCAATTTGTGCATAGGTGTCATATTCGCGCTCCAATCGTTTGTGACGATAATCC
The DNA here is from genome assembly GCF_938028185.1 of uncultured Cardiobacterium sp. GTDB lineage: Bacteria > Pseudomonadota > Gammaproteobacteria > Cardiobacteriales > Cardiobacteriaceae > Cardiobacterium. The sequence goes on from NZ_CALJAH010000058.1 coordinate 1,831, forward strand.
AGCACCGCGCCGTCTTGGCTTTCAATGCGCAGTGTTTTCAGAATGCCGTGGCGGCTAACGCTTTTTAATTGCTGCCAACGCCATTGATAGCGAATGCGTTTGGCACGGTAAATGGTCAGCCCTTGCGGGTCGCATACCACACAGGGCGGCGGCAATGTGCCATAACAATGAAAACGGATATCGCCTTTCACGAAAGAAATACTGTAATACAGATACGGCGGCAGCCACAGCCAGCAGTAATCCAGCAGGATGGACGGCGCACCGCGATAGTTATGCAAGAGCATGAGCAAAAGGACAAAACCGGTTGTCACCCAGGCTTGGGTAGCAAACCATTCAATGATATGCGTGCCACCCCAGCCACGGGTATGCGGGTTGGCAAATTCGGGCTGGAAGGGGGCAAGGGTTGCTTGGGACATGATGGTTTCTGCGGCTAATGATGATGGAAAGCGGTGAGTGCATGACCGGTTTTGTCGGCCATGAGACCAACCTACGGCTATGCCTACAGGGTATTGGCGGTTGCATCATGGGCGGCCACCCCCACCCCAGCCCTCCCCCGCTGCGGGTGCTGACGCACCCTGCGAGGGAGGGGGCGAACCGGCGGGATTATTGGCAACGACTGGTTTTGCCGCGCTGTTGGTGTCGGCCATGAATGGCCGACCTGCGTTTATACCCTCATGACCGGTTTTGTTGGCGGTGGGCAAGCCCCACCCTACGCGCTGCAAGGTACAAATAGCAACACACCCGCCAAGGCGGGTGTGTTTGCGCGGGTCAGGACGGTTGGTTGTTTTCGTCCGGTTTGGCGATTTCTGCCGGGGGCGGCGGCGTTGCCGCTCCGGTTTCCGGGGCGGGCAGCAGGTCGCCGTCCAGTGCCTGTTCGGGGTGCAGCGGTGCGACGCTTTGCCGGTAGGCGACCAGCGCGGCTTCCGGACGGTTTTTCGCTTCCAGGATTTGCGCGTAGAGCGCAAAGGCTTCTTTGGTCTGGCTGCGTTTGACGGCTTCTTCGATAGCGGCGAGCGCGATGTCCAGCTCTTTTGCCTTGTAGGCAATCAGCGCCTTGGCGTAGAGGAAGATGGCGTCGTTGGCGTGTTTGCCTTCCCATTGTTTCATGTGTTCCAGTTGGGCGCGGAAGTCGGCACGGCGCAGTTGGCTGTAGGCCTGGATGTATTCGAGGTCTTGTGTTTGCCGGATTTCGCCCGCGAGCAGTTTTTCGGCTTCTTCAGGGTGGTCGTTTTCAACCAGCGCGCCCGCGTATTGGAGGACGAGGTCTTTGTCACGGCGCAGTTCTCCCGGCAGGTGTTTCCACGCAGCTTCGAGTTCGGCGACGCTTTCACGGGCGGCGGTATCGTGCAGCAGGCCTTTGGCGCAGGTTTTTTGTTTGGCGGCAAAGTCGGCGTCGCCAAGGTGCGGGCGCAGCGCAGGCAGCAGTTCCCAGGCTTTTGCCCAGTTTTGTTGGCCGCTGTAGGCGTCGCTCAGCAACGCGGCAATTTTGCTGTTGCGTGGTTCTTCGGCGTGCAGTTTTTCCAGCAGTTTGGCCGCTTGTTCGTAGTTGCCGTTGTTGATGTGGATTTCGGCTTCGGTGATGCGCGCCAAGGTGCCACCCTGGTTGGTGCGGGCGTCCTGGCGGGCGCGCAGCAGGTAGTGGTCGCGGCGGTCTTTGGCATTTTGGCGGTCGGCAGCGATGGCGGCGTTTTCAAAGTAGATGACGGCATCCTGGCCGAGGCTTTCGGCGAGTTTGCCACCACGGTCGAGGTCGCGTTCGGCGCGGCTGTAGTGTCCGGCAAGCAGCGCACTCATGCCGCTTTTCAGCAGGCGGTCGGCTTTGTGCTGGCGGCGCACAGCGCTGTTGCGGCTTAAGATTTGCGGGCTGTGCCAGAGGCAGCAGAGCAGTTTCAGCACCCAGTAGAGGATGATGCTGGCGACAAGCGAGAGCAGCAACCAGACGATAAGCGAGGTTTCGGCGTAGTGGCTGCCTGCCTTGAAGATGACACGCAGCGGGATGAGGTTCACCGCGTAGCCAATAAAGGCACAGAGGCAGAGGACGAGGAGGAAGAGGATGATGCGCATGGCTTACTCCTTGGCGGCCTGTTCGAGTTTTTCGGTCAGCGCGGCGATGTCCGGCGCGTTGCTGTTGCTGGTTTTGAGTTGTTCCAGCGTGGCAAGGGCGGCGGCGACGTTGTTGTTACTGCTGTCAAAGAGGCGTTCGATTTCGCCGTGCAGGCGGTCAGCAGTCGCGGCATAGGCTGCCTGGTCGTGCAGTTGCAGGGCGTTGCGCGCGTAGGCAAGATCAAGGCGCAGGTTTTCTTTGAGGATGATTTGCAGCGCTTCGTTGGTTTGTATCCAGGTGAGACCGGCATCGTCAATTTTGGTAACGGTGACGGTTTTGGCAAGGATGTTCTGTCCGACACCTTTCAAGCGGTCTTTCCAGTCGGCAGCTTGGGCGTCTTCTTTGGGTGCGAGCAGGTTGACGGGGTCAACGTTTTTGTACGGCCAGGCGGGCAGGGTAGCGATGATGGCGTCGATTTGCGCCGCCGGGGTCGCCTGGGCGGCGAGGACGGCGTACTGGGTACGCAGCTTGGTCAGTTCGTCCTGGTAGGCGGCGTAGTTGCTTTGGCCAAGGTTGAAGAGGGTGAAGGTTGCACCCGCCTGGTCAAGGTAGGCTTTGGCGGCGCTGTAGTTGCCGTCGTTGGCGGCGATTTGTGCCATTTTCAGGGCGTTAATCAGCGGGTAGGGGTTGGCGCTGCTGTTGTTTTGTGCCAGTGCGTGTTCGATGAGGACGCGCTTTTCGTCGATTTGCTGAACGGCGGCTTTGGCGGCGGCTTCGCTGCTTTGTACGGCGGCGATTTCTTTGCTGAGGTCGATTTTGGTCTCGCCCTGGGCGAAGGTCGCCAGCTCCTGTTTGATGAGGCTTTCGGCCTGCTCGCGGCTGATGCTGTTGGCGGCAACGATGGCGGCGATTTGTTCGTCGCTGGTTTGGCGGGCGGCGACGGCGGCGTCAATGGTGCTGTCGAGGTTGTTCAGCGCCTGGGTTTGTTTTTCCAGGTTGTTGAGGCGCAGCGCGAGGTCGTCAACCTGGCTGTTGCTGGCGTAGTTTTGTTGGGCGGATTCTTGGGTCTGCATTTGCAGGGCGACTTGTGCCACGGTGTCGCTATAGGTTTCGGAAAATTGTTTGAGGGTGTAGGCGCCGCCTCCGGCAACGGCGACGCTCACCAGCAGCGCCAGTATGGCCAGGCCGCGTCCGCTTTTCGGGGCGGGTGGCGTGTAGTCGCTGTAAGTGCTGTCATCGCGTACTTCGTGCTGATTTTCAGGTTGTTTTTCTTCAGTCATGGCGTTGCTCCTGGGTTTGTTTCCACCAATGGCAAATGGCTGCGATTTGCCGGGTTTCGCTGGCATTTTCGGCGGCAATAATGTGCTGAAAGCCTTGTTTTTCCGCGTATTGCGCCACTCTTGCGCTAAGGGCGGCGATGCAGGCGCGGTATTGTATCAGTTTCCGTTTTTCTTGCGGGATTATTGCGAGGAGGTTATCGAGGGTTTGCTGGCTGGCAATGGTGATGATGTCCGGCAGCGGCAGCGCCTCCGGCCAGCACGCGGTCGGGTTGTAGCGGCTGTAGGGATAGAGGGTGTGAACGGTATTGTTTTGGCTGAGGATTTCGGCGAGATACGGGCGTCCGCCGGGAGCGGCGATGAGGGCGATGTGCGTCTCGCGGGGGTGCCAATGGGCAAGCAGCGCTTCGCTGTTGTGCGGTGCGGGCGCGGTAATGTCCGGCGGTTGCGGTAGCGCGGCGGCGGTCGCCTCGCCAATGGCGACGGTTTGCTGGCCGCGTAGCGGGTATTGTTCTCGTAGATGGCGGACGGCGGCGGCGCTGGTAAATACGAGGGTATCGCTGTGGTCGAGTATGGCGCGTTCGGCGGCGGTGAGTGGTTGGACGCGGGTCGCCATCAGCGGCAGGTGCAAGGCGATGCCGCCCAGGTCGGCAATGCGGTCGCGGAAGGCGAGGTAATGGGCGGCGTCGCGGGTGTAGAGGACGGTGCAGTGGGTGAGTGCTTTCATGCGGAGGTTTCTCCGGTGATGGTGGTGGCAAATTTTAATGAGGATTTCACGCCGGTGCTGGAACAGCGCCCTGTTTTGACTGTTCATCCCCTCAATCGTCATATTTAACGCTTTTTTATTCAATCAGATAAGGCTGCCATGTGCTTTGCCGCTTGCGCAGCGGGAGCAAAAATTTTATTTTTCCAAATGTTGAAAATTGCGCAATCTTTTGCGGTTTTCGGCGTATTTCTGTTTTCCAGATGAGGATTGCTTATGCCAAACCAGTTCATCATGTCGCTAGACCAGGGGACGACCTCGTCGCGGGCGATTATTTTTAACCGCCACGGCGAGACCATCAGCGTCGCGCAGAAGCCGTTTACCCAGTATTTCCCGACGCCGGGCTGGGTTGAGCATGACGCCAAGGAGATTTGGGGTTCGCAGATTGCGGTGCTCACCGAAGCGCTCGCCAAATCCGGGCTGGAAGCGAAAGACCTCGCCGCGATTGGCGTCACCAACCAGCGCGAGACCACCATCGTCTGGGACCGCGCCACCGGCGAGCCGGTGCATAACGCCATCGTCTGGCAAGACCGCCGCACCGCGAAATATTGCGACAGTCTGCACGACAAGCGCGACTGGATTCGCGGCAAGACCGGGCTGATTATTGACGCCTATTTTTCCGCGACCAAGGTCAAGTGGATTCTTGATAACGTCGAAAACGCGCGCAAGCGGGCGGAGCGCGGCGAGCTCTGCTTCGGCACGGTGGATACCTGGCTCATCTGGAACCTGACCAAAGGCGAGGTGTTTGTCACCGACCCCAGCAACGCCAGCCGCACCATGCTCTACAACATCCACACGCTGGACTGGGACGACGAGCTGCTCGCGCTGTTTGACATCCCGCGCAGTATGCTGCCGGAGGTGCGCGCCAGCAGCGAAGTCTATGGCACGGTTTCCAACCGCTACCTGGAGCATCCGGTGCCGATTGCGGGCATCGCGGGCGACCAGCAGGCGGCGCTGTTCGGCCAGCTCTGCACCGAAAAAGGGATGCTGAAGAACACCTACGGCACCGGCTGCTTCCTGCTGATGAACACCGGCGACGAAGCCGTCACCAGCAAAAACAACCTGCTCACCACCATCGCCTGGAAGCTCGGCGGCAAAACCACCTACGCGCTCGAAGGCGGCGTCTTCGTCGGCGGCGCGGCGGTGCAATGGCTGCGCGATGGCGCGCGCATCATCCGCACCTCCGCCGACATCAACACGCTCGCCGCGACCGTTGAGGACAACGGCGGCGTCTATTTCGTCCCGGCGCTGACCGGTCTCGGCGCGCCCTACTGGGATTCCTACGCGCGCGGCGCGTTTTTTGGCATCACCCGTGGCACCACCGACGGCCACCTCGCCCGCGCCACCCTTGAAGGTATCGCCTTCCAGGTCTATGACATCGTCAAAGCGATGGAAGCCGACGCCGGGGCGCAAACGCGCGAATTGCGCGTCGATGGCGGCGCGAGCATGAGCGACTACCTCATGCAAACGCAGGCGGACATCTTCGGCTTCAACATCGTCCGCCCGAAAACGGTGGAAACCACCGCGCTCGGTGCCGCCTACCTCGCCGGGCTTGCCACCGGCTACTGGGACAGCATTGACGGCATCCGCAAACAGTGGAAAATCGACAAGACCTTCACCCCGCAACTGCCGCCGGAGCGCGTCCGCGAGATGCTGCACTACTGGCACAAGGCGGTAAACGCCTCGCGCCACTGGATTGAAGAATAACCCTCCCCCACCCTCAAAAACCAAGGAAAACCCATGAACGTATTAACCGCAGAAATCATCGGCACCGCGCTGCTCATCCTGCTCGGTAACGGCGTCGTCGCCAGCTGCTGCCTCAAAGACACCAAATCCGGCCCGGCGGGCTGGATGGTCATCGCCACCGGATGGGCCTTCGCCGTCTATATCGGCGTCCTCGTCGCCGGCCCGGTCAGCGGCGCGCACCTGAACCCCGCCGTCACCCTCGGCTTCGCCATCCACGGCTCACTGCCCTGGAGCGCGGTGCCTTCCTACATCGCCGGACAATTCATCGGCGCAATCATCGGCGCCTTCCTCGTCTGGATCTTCTTCTTTGACCACTTCGCGGTGACGCTGGACGAAGACGCCAAACGCGCCTGTTTCTGCACCTACCCCGCCATCCGCAACTACCCGGTGAACTTCATCAGCGAACTCGTCGGCACCTTCGTCCTCGTTTTCGTCCTCTTCTACATCATCGGCAACGGCGCCAGCCTGACCCTGCCGGGCGAAGCCACCGCCACCCCGGTCGGCCTCGGCTCCATTGGCGGACTGCCGGTCGCCATCCTCATCTGGGCGATTGGCCTCTCGCTCGGCGCGACCACCGGCTACGCCATCAACCCGGCGCGCGACCTCGGCCCGCGCTTCGTCCTCTCCATGCTGCCGCTGCGCACCGACGCCGACTGGTCTTACAGCTGGGTGCCGGTACTCGGCCCGCTCGCCGGTGGCGCACTTGCCGCCTGGCTTTACAACGCGCTGATGTAATCACCGTCATGCAAAAAGAGAACCGCCCTCCGGGGCGGTTTTTTTGCGGTGCAAAAAAGGCGGCGCCACGTTCATTTTCCGCTGGCATCCTCATGAAATTGGCGCTACATTAACATCCATGCACGCCTATCCACACATTCCCGTGCATATCCCCAAAAATCCACACACAAGGCAATCTCATGAAATCTCTGAAACTGAAAACGCTCGCCGTCGCCACCTTGCTCGCCTGCACCGCAGGCAGTGCCTGGGCGGATGGCATTGGCGCCTCGCTCCTGACGCAGCAGCATCCGTTTTATATTGAGCTGGCTGATGCGATGAAAGCCGAGGCGAAGGCGCAGAATGTGCCGCTCGAAGTCGCCATCGCCAACCAGGATTTGAGCAAGCAACTGGCTGATATTGAAGACATGATCGTCAAGGGCGTCAATGTGCTGGTTATCTCGCCGGTCGATAGCAAGGGCGTGCTGCCCGCCATCAAGAAGGCGCAGGATGCGGGCATCAAAGTCATCACCGTCGATATTCCCGCCGAGGGGATTGAGGTGCTGTCTTACGTCGGCACCGACAATTTCAAGGGCGGCGAGAAGGCGGGCGAGCTGATGGCGAAGGTGCTGAACAACAAGGGCGAGGTCGCCATCATCAATTATCCCACGGTGCAATCTGTCGTCTCGCGTATTGACGGCTTCAAGAAAGCGCTGGAATCGCATCCTGATGTGAAAATTGTCGCCGAACAAACCGGCATTACCCGCGCCGAAGCGCTTGCCGCCGCACAGAATATGCTGCAAGCCAACCCCGATATCGACGGCATTTTCGGCTTTGGCGACGATGCCGCGCTCGCCGCTGCGGTCGCGGTGAAATCCGCAAACCTGCAAGACAAAGTCAAAGTCATCGGCTTTGACGGGATGAAGGAAGCGCGCGACGCGGTCGATAGCGACCCGGTGATGGTCGGCGTTATCCGCCAGTTCCCGGACCAAATGGGCAAACAGGCGGTGGATACGGCGGTTGCGGTCATGAAGGGCGAGAAAGTCCCGGCGCAACAACCGATTGAACCAGGCGTTTATACCGGCAAAGAGTAAGCCGCCATGACTGCCGCGGTTGATGATGTCCTGCTGCAATTACGCGGTATCGGCAAGACTTTCACCGGCGTCGCCGCCCTGCGCGACATTGACCTCAACGTGCGTGCCGGGCGGGTGCATACCCTGCTCGGCGAGAATGGCGCGGGCAAATCGACGCTGATCAAAATCCTCGCCGGGGTGCATCAGCCCTCCGGCGGCAGCATGATGCTGAGTGGTGCGCCATATGCCCCGGCCAGCCCGCGCGAAGCGGCGGCACGCGGCATCGCCGTCGTCTTTCAAGAACTCAGCCTGTGCAACAACCTCACCGTCGCCGAAAACATCCTTGCCACGCGCGAACCGGCACGCTACGGCATCATCAACCGCCGTGCGCTCTACCGCCGCGCGCGGCAACTGGTCGAAGAACTGCAACTGCCGGTGGACGTGGACGCGCGCGTCGCCGACCTGTCCATCGCGCAGCGGCAACTGGTGGAAATCGCCAAAGGCATGAGCCACGAGGCGAAAGTCGTCATCCTTGACGAGCCGACCTCCTCGCTCTCCGAAGCCGAAGCGGAAATCCTCTTTGCCATCATCGCCCGCCTCAAGGCGGCGGGCAAGGCGGTCATCTACATCTCACACCGCATGGAAGAAATCATGCGGCTCTCCGACGACATCACCGTGATGCGCGACGGCCAGTACATCGCCACCCTGGCGCGGGCGGACACCACCGTCGCCGAGATCATCAGCCTGATGGTCGGGCGGCGGATGGAACAAATGTACCCGCCGCGCCTGCCCGAAACCCCGCCGCCGGACGCCGCCCCGCCCGCGCTGGAAGTCCGCGCGCTGAGCCATTCCCGCGCCTTCCGCGACGTTTCCTTCGCCGTCCATCCCGGCGAAATCCTTGGCTTCTTCGGCCTCGTCGGCGCCGGACGTTCCGAAGTGATGAACGCCATCTTCGGCATGATGCCCGCGAGCGGCGAAGTCCGCCTCGACGACGAAACCGTGCACATCCGCCATCCCGCCGACGCCATCCACTACGGCATCGGCTTCGTCACCGAAAACCGCAAAGAGCAGGGACTGGTGCTGACGCAAGCGGTGCGGCGCAACATCAGCATGGCCGCGCTCAAGCGCTTTGCCGCCCGCCTTGGCTTCCTCCGCTTCGCCGCCGAACGCGAAGCCGCCACCGCAGACGTCGCCCGCCTCGCCGTACGCACCGCCTCCATCGAAGCCGCGGCGGAAACCCTCTCCGGCGGCAACCAACAAAAAATCGTGCTGGCCAAATGGCTCGGCACCTACCCGCACGTCCTCATCCTTGATGAACCGACGCGCGGCGTGGACGTCGGCGCCAAATTTGAAATCTACCGCATCATCCGCCAGCTCGCCGCCGAAGGCACCGCCATCCTCCTCGTCTCCTCCGAACTGCCCGAACTGCTCGGCCTCGCCGACCGCATCGTCGTCATGCACGAAGGCCGCGTCAGCGCCACCCTCGCCCCCACCGACTTCCAGCCACAAACCCTCATGGCCGCCGCCACAGGACAACCCCATGCCCACGCCTGACCGCTCCCCCGCCCGCCACCCGCTCCTGCGCCAATACGGCGGCATCGTCATCGCCCTCATCATCCTCTGCACCGTCTTCGCCATCGCCAACAGCCGCTTCCTCTCGCTGGCGAACTTCATGAACATCTTCCAGCAAGTCGCCGTCGTCGCCATCGCCGCCTTCGGCATGACCTGGGTCATCCTCCTCGGCGAAATCGACCTCTCCGTCGGCTCCATCATCGCCGTCGCCGGCATGGTCGGCGCACAAAGCCTCGCCCTCGGCACCGGCTTCACCGCCGCCCTGCTGATAACCGTGGCGGCTGGCGCCATCCTCGGCGCCATTAACGGCCTGCTCACCGCCCGCCTGCTGCTGCCGTCGTTCATCGCAACCGTCGCCACCATGAGCATCTACCGCGGCCTCGTCAGCCTGCCGACCGGCGGCGCGCCGCTGATGATCGCCGACCCCCACTGGCAGGCCATCGGCGCCAGCCGCTTCCTCGGCCTGCCGCTCATCATCTGGATCCTGCTCGCCCTCTTCCTGCTGAACCACATCCTCCTCTCGATGACCGTCTTTGGCCGCCAGACCTACCTCACCGGCGGCAACCGCGAAGCAGCGCTGTACTCCGGCATCCGCGTTGATCGCATCAAAATCATCATTTTCACCCTCTCCGGGGTAATGTCCGCCATCGCCGGCATCCTCCTCTCCTCGCGCCTCTACTCGGCGCAGACCAACGCCGGACTCAGCTACGAACTCGACGCCATCGCCGCGGCCGTCCTCGGCGGCACCAGCCTCACCGGCGGCGTCGGCACCATGCCCGGCACCCTCATCGGCGCGCTCATCATCGGCGTCCTCAACAACGGCATGAATATGCTCTCCGTCCCCTACTTCTTCCAGCTCATCGTCAAAGGCGCGGTCATCATCATCGCCGTCTGGCTGGACGTGCGCGCCAAACAACGCAAGGACTAACCTATGACCACAAAAATCCTCACCATCGGCGAAATCCTCGTCGAAATCGTCGCGACAACCAAAGGCGACGGCTTCCTCGAAGCCCAACCGCTCACCGGCCCCTACCCCTCCGGTGCGCCCGCCATCTTCATCGACCAAGTCGGCAAACTGGGCGCACCCTGCGCCATCATCTCGCGCGTCGGCGACGACGATTTCGGCACCCTCAACCTGCGCCGCCTGCAACAAGACGGCGTGGATACCAGCGGCATCACCGTCGCCCCCGGCGAAAGCACCGGCAGCGCCTTCGTTCGCTACCGCGCAGACGGCAGCCGCCGCTTCGTCTTCAACATCACCCACAGCGCCTGCGGCCGCCTCGAAACGACCGCCGCCAGCGACGCCCTCATCGCCAGCTGCGACCACCTGCACCTGATGGGCAGCGCACTCGCCGCGCCCGGCATGCGCACACTCGCCCTGCACGCGCTGCACACCATCAAGGCGCGCGGCGGCAGCATCTCCTTCGACCCCAACCTGCGCCGCGAACTGCTCGGCGCGCCCGGCCTGCACGACGCACTCCAACAAACCCTCGCCGCGACCGACATCTTCCTGCCCTCCGGTGACGAACTCTACCTCTTCACCACCGCACAAAACGAAGCCGACGCCATCGCCGAACTGCTCGCGCGCGGCATCAAAGAAATCCTGCTCAAACGCGGCGAGCGGGGCGCGAGCCACTACAGCGCGGACGGCCGCCTTGACGCCGCCCCCATTGCGGTGCACGAAGACGACCCGACCGGCGCGGGCGACAGCTTCGGCGGCGCCTACATCGCCCTGCGCCTAAACGGCCACGATGCAGCCAGCGCCCTGCGCTACGCCAACGCCGCTGGCGCGCGTGCCGTCACCCGCATTGGCCCGATGGAAGGCACCTCCACCCTCGCCAAGCTGGATGCCCTGCTCGCTGACAAGCCCGCATCCTAAAAACCCGGCATACATACATCCAGCGCACTGCTCATGGTGGCTGCCTATCATCCACAGCAGAAGACGCGCGTCGCTAATCCTCCCGCAGCGCCGCAATCAGCGCCTGAAACAGCGGCGATTCGGCGCGGCGGCTGGGGTAGTAGAGATAGTAGCCTTCGTAGCGTATCGCCCAATCGGGGAGGATTTCCACCAATGCACCGCTTGCCAGTTCCGGGGAAACCATGTCGCGCGGTAGCCAGGCGATGCCGAGTGCGGCGCGAGCAGCTTGCAGCAGCAGACTGTTTTGGTTGGCGGTAAAGCCCGCTGCGGGCTGGATTTTCACTGTTTTACCGCTTTGCGGGTCGCAAAATTCCCACGACAGAGTGTTGCCCAGCGTCGGCAGACGCAGGTTGAGACAAGGCAGAGCGGCGAGGTCGTGCGGCGTTTCGGGCGCATCAATGTGCGACAGCAAGGCGGGCGCGGCGACGGTGGTCATCTGCAAATCGGGCGAGACGCGCACGGCAATCATGTCTTTTTCCACAAACTCGCCGAGGCGGATGCCGGCGTCGAAACGTTCGGCGACGATGTCGGCGAAGCGGTTGCTGCAGTCCAGTTCCAGCGCTATTTCAGGGTAAGCGCGAGCAAAACGGGCGAATTTGTCCCACAACGCGACAGTAAGCGCGTGCTCGTTGCCGGTGATTTTCAGGCTGCCGCCGAGCGTGCCGCGATAGGCGGCGAGGTTTTCAATTTTCGTGTCAATCTCGGCAAAAAGCGGGGTGATTTGTTCGCGCAGTTGCTCGCCTGCGGCGGTGGTGGAAACGCTGCGCGTGGTGCGTTCCAACAGCTTGATTTGCAAACGCTCTTCCAGCTGGCGCACGGTGTAGCTGAGTGCCGATTGCGACACGCCCAATTGCGCCGCTGCTTTGGTAAAGCTGCCGATTTCCGCCACCAGCAGGAAGACGCGCAAGTCGTCCAATTTTTCTGCCATATCTGTTCCATTTATCAATCTATTTGCTAAACCCTTGCGCATTTTACCGGCTAATTTTTCTCAATGGCGCTGTTTATACTGCGTGCTATCGACAAACCAAGGAAACGCCATGCGCAACATTCTAATCATCGGCGCGAACGGCTCATTAGCCCGCGCCGTCATCGCCACCGCCGCGTGCAACCCCGCTTTGCGCCTCACCCTTTTTGCCCGCAGCGCCCCGCGCCATACGGACGGCCAGCGCGTCATCATCGGCGACGCACTCAACCCCGCCGACCTGCAAGCGGCGATGCCGGGGCAGGACGTCGTCTATATCAATCTCGCCGGCGACCTCGCCACGATGGGTGCGAATATCGTCGCCGCGATGAAAGCGGCAGGCGTGCGCCGCGTCATTGCCGTCGCTTCCATCGGCATTTACGACGCGCCGCTGCGCGAAGTGCTGCGCCCTTACCGCGCTCTCGCCGACCTCGTCGAGCAATCGGGGCTGGATTACACCATTCTGCGCCCGAACTGGTTCACCGATGCCGACGAAATCGACTACCAGCTCACGCCGAAAGGGCAGCCTGAAACGGGCAGCGCGGTGTCGCGCAAAAGCATTGCCGATTTTGTCTGCAAGATTTTTGAGCAGTCTGAATGGTGGACTGGGGGGGGAATTTGAATGTGAATAAGGTGTGATTTTTGGGTTCGTTGAAAAGGAAAATGCCGTCTGAAACCCCTTTCAGACGACCTTTTGTTACAAATCATCTAGGCTTTTATTATATTTCCAAGCCTTTGAGAAACTTGCGCTGGTTGATTGAGGTGGGTTGCTTGGTAATTTCATTTTCACTGTCATTGGGAAAGGAAAATCAACACCAAGCAATAAGGCTTCGCCTTGCCCAAGCACAGGCAAAAATGCGGCAGAGCGATTATCGATTGCCCCAACGGCTTTTTTCACAATATCCTGATCTTTTTCGTTGGTCAGCCTATGCACAATTAATGTTCCAATTTGGCTGAGGACGTCTTCAGGAATATCTCTCGGACGTTGCGTTGCAATGACAACATTCAAGCCGTATTTGCGTCCCTCTTTGGCAATATTGCCAAAAGCATCCAAATCAAAGCGTGATGTTTCATCGCCAATTCTTTTATTTAAGAATTGATGTGCTTCATCAATAAAAACAATTAGTGGCTTATCGTTGGTAATATCCTGTCTTCTTGCTTTGATCAGTAAGTATCTTCCAATGGTATTAACCAGCAATTCACGCGCATTGGCTTCAAATGGGACGTATGATAAATCTAGACGAACTATGCCTGATGTATCAGAACATAATTCGTCTATAACAGCAGGAATGGTTTTTAGATTTGGATCGCAATCAAGCATCCATTTTAAATATGGATTTTGACTCATTGCTTCAATTCTAGATATTAAATTTAAGCAATGCCCAACATCTTGATCAGATCGTTTTCCCCAAATAGTTGTAATAGGGTTATTATAGGTGCCACCATCAGGCCAAACACACTCTTCAATAATTTGTTTACCCAATCCAAAAAAATGCCATTGTCTATAGTTTTGTACTTGAGACAATTTGAAAACAGCTTGTTCAAAATAAGATTTTGTTTGCCCTGCTTTTTTAATTACTTGTGTTTGTGGATCTAAAGTTAAATTATGTCCAGCTTGCTGATAATTTTGTGTGTATACCTGTAAACTTTGTATTGCAGCATTTAATTTCGGTGCTTGGCTTTGTGCGGAGGGTCTTAGCAACGCCCGAATATCCGAATCCGTAAACATCCAATGTGGATAGGTTACCTGATTTGTATTATTAGCATCTGGATGATTTCCCACATAATAAGACGTACAAGGTAAGTCTTTATATTCTCCTGTTGGATCAATTAATAATATTTTCCCGCCTTCTTTTTCTATATTTCCTAAAAGATTTGCCATTGTATAGCTTTTGCCACCACCGGTAGATCCTAAAATAGCGCAATGTCTTGCAAATAACTTTTCGGGCGTAACTGAAATAGAAACAGAAGAATCAGAGGATACTTCAGCAATCGGTAAAAATATGTCTTTATTATTATGATGCAAAGTGCCTTCTGCAAGAGTTGCTACTAATTTAGGATGGGCTGAGTAAACTTGTGCACCTAATTTCGGATATTGTTTAATTCCTTGGTAATTTTTTCCTGTTTCAGTATCCACGCTAACTAATAATTGAACCAGACCAATCGGATGACTGGATACACTATTGTCAGAAATTTGATCTACTTTTAACCGTTCACCATTTTCCAGCCAAACTTTGATTAAACGTCCAAAAATAGAATATTGCCCACAATCAATAAATACAAAGGTATTCACTTCACCAATCGGAATCCGTGTGCCAAATGTCCACGCCTGCTTGTCCGCACCTAAATAGGTTAAATTGATTCTAGCGTCAGTAGCCGATATATCAATCAAACTACCAATTCGCCAATCTTGGCTATGAGGAGAGAACCATTCAGTATTCATTATTCTTTTCCTCCCATTACGGATTCAAACATTTTGGCTAATTTTTCTTCTGGCGTTTCTTTAGTTCGGTTTGGCAAAATATCTGCAAAATCACTAAATGTACCATCCACTAACATAATTCTTGAATCGTTACCCTTGATTAAATTTATTAATGATTTTCTTATGTTGGCATTAAATGATGAACTTTCATCAAATAAATTCAGGGTAACAACCATTAACATCATTTCAGGATTGGTTCTCAATGCCATAGTAATTGCATTGTTAAGATGATCATCATTAAAACCAAATCCAATACAAATCAGTGCAGTTTTTGGTTTTTGTAAGACGTTTAAAAAGGCACTCATCATATCTAAATATGGAGAATTATAAGAAGATTGATATTTTGTGCTGCTGGGATAAATAAATACGGGTTCTTGTCCTTCTTCATTTGATAGGGGATTACCTTTCTGAACAAGATTAGTATCGGTATTTCTTACCCAATCTACTGAACCATGTAATTTATATAGATGAAAAACATTTGATAAGTAAGAGCTCCCATTTTCAATAGATTGACTACGATTTACTACATCGTAATGAAACCACGCTGGATTAAATCTAGCTGGCTTAGAGTATTCAAACCCATCAATGACGATCATACCTGTATTGGAAGCAGCTGTTTCAAATGCTAAATCATAGTTAGTTGTGAATAATTTTAGACGTTGTTGCTTTTGACCGCGATAACCTAGTGTTCGGAGAAAATTCTCGTGATGAACCCATTTTTCAGTAGGAACTTTGTCTGTAAAGCTTGTACTCTCCAAGATTTTCAATTTTGCGTTCTCTTTAAAATTCTTAATTTTATCTAATTCATCTGGGGATTTAGCTTTTAATATAAGATGAGAATCACATATGGATAGCAGACTCTCTATATTGTTATCGGCAGAATCATAATTAATTATTGCCATAATTTCATCAAACAATGAGGAATTCAATTTCTTACAATCATTCCACAAGTCAGCCATTCCTGGGGCTATTATCGTAGATTGGCTTTTATCCTCTTTATATGTGTTAAATGTCAATGAAGTTCCCGATCCTGCCAGAATAACAAGATTTTCAGCATCTATAGTTTGATGAATAAAGTTTAGTAAGGCTTTCTTCAGGGAATCATCTTTTTGTTCTTGTGATATATCAATTTCAAATCCTTGTTCTTTCTCTACTTCTTGGTTGATATTAATTAAATGTGATGACAGTGCTTTCATGATTTAGTCTCCTTAAAATATTAGGTTTACCCTAAAAACAGTTGATTAAAATACTTCCACCCCATACAACGGCACATTCACCACCCAATCTTCCGCCCGATAATCTGACATCGAAGCCCGCATCGCCAAGTCCGGCTGATATTGTTCTACATAAGATTTCAAACTTTTTGCCCGCAGATTTTCTTCGGCTTTCACTTCAATTGGGATGATGTCCTGCCCGCGTTGCAGCACAAAATCCACTTCCGCTGTGCCTTTTTCTGTTGCCCAGTAAAAAATTGGGTTGGATTGGCCGGCTTGCAGTTGTTGCAGCACATATTGTTCGGTGAGTGCGCCTTTGAATTCGGTAAACAGGCGGGTCGGTTCAAGCAGGGTGGTCGGGGCGAGCTGGCTTTTTGCGCCGAGCAATCCCACGTCCAAGCAGTAGAGTTTGAAGATGTTTTCCTGATAGCCCGACAGCGGCAGATGCGGTTTTTTGATGCGGTACACGGGGTAAACCAGCCCGCTGTCTTTGAGCCATTGCAGGGCGAGTTCGTAATCTTTGAAGCGCGCGCCTTTTTGCATATCCGCCAACACGAATTTTTTGTTTTCTTTGGCAAGCTGTTGCGGCAGGGCATTCCACAGCGCACGCACGCGCATCACAAGGCGCGGATCGTTGATGTGTTTGGAAAAATCGTATTCATACGCCAGCAGTAGGTTTTGCTGCACCGTGCGCACGGCTTGCACGTCTTGCGTGTCGGCGAAGGTTTGCACCGCCTCGGGCATGCCGCCGACAAAATAGTATTGGCGCAGGCGGTCGATGTATTTGGTTTTCATCGCCGTAATCAACGCCCAGTCTTGCGACTGCAATAGGTCGTACAGCGGTTTTTCATCCATCGCCAGCAGAAATTCGCCGAAATCCATCGGGTACATCGGCAGAAATTCCACCTTGCCCACAGGGAACGACACGCCTTGATGCAATGCCACGCCGAGCAGCGAACCGGCGGCAATCACGGCAAAGTGCGGTGCGTTTTCGTAAAAATATTTCAGCGCGGTCAGCGCTTGCGGCACTTCCTGAATTTCGTCAAAAATCAACAGGGTATTGTCGGCACGGATGTTCACCCCCGCCTCAATGGACAAGCCGAGCAGCAGGCGGTCGATGTCAAAATCGCCACTAAACAGGGCTTTCATCTGCGGATTGTTGTCAAGATTGATGTAGGCGACTTGTGCAAATTCCGCCGTGCCAAAGGTTTTCATTACCCACGTTTTGCCCACTTGGCGCGCGCCCTGAATAATCAATGGTTTGCGGTTGGGCTTGTTTTTCCATTGGGACAGGGATTTTAGGATATGGCGTTGCATCGGCTGTTAATTTGCGGTTTTGCTGGGAATTATAGTGAGCAAATTACACTTTTACAAAGGAATAAGTGTGTTATTTTACATTTTTATAAAGGATTTTTCGTGACGTGGCTGATTTTTACCCCACCAACCAATCCACCACATGTATCACTTTCACTCCGTCCACTTCTCCTACATTCATTCGGTTCGCGGTCAGCACGGTTTTTTGATAGTTATCGGGCAGGTTGATTAAGTTGCCGATTTCGCGGTTGCTGTTTTCGGGCAGTTGCATCGCGACTTGGAAATACTGGATTTCTCCGCCTTTTTTCGCCACGAAGTCGATTTCGGTGTTGTCGTAGCTGCCGACGTCCACTTGGTAGCCACGCCGCAAGAGTTCGATAAATACAATGTTTTCAATCTGATGCCCGAAATTGTCGCGGAAGGATTTGTTCAAGGTGGCGTTGCGCAAGCCGGTATCGACGCTGTAATACTTGGCTTGGGTGCGTAGGTGGGCTTTGCCGCGCAGGTCGTAGCGGCGGGCTTGGTAGAAGATAAATGCCTGTTCCAGCAAGTCCACATATTTGGCGATGGCGTTATTGCTGGCGCCCGCACCCTCGTTCTTTAAGGTGTTGGTGATGTTGTTGATAGAAATGCTATTGCCTGTTTCGCTCAATAAAAAGGCAGCGAGGCGGCTTAATACGCCGTCGTTACGCAGATTGGCGCGTTCGCTCACGTCTTTGAGCAGAATGGAATTGAAAATGCCGTCCAAAATGGTGCGGCGCACTTCTTCGTCTTCCA
>NZ_CALJAH010000059.1 GCF_938028185.1 uncultured Cardiobacterium sp.
TGCCGGGCTGTTGTCTGCTGCCCCACCCTAACCCTCCCCCACAGGGGGAGGGGACATATTGACGGCTTGCCTCGCTTCGTTCACTACATCGAAAAGTGCTTCTCCACAATTTTGGATAGGTTCTCCGGGGCGGTTTTTTTGTGCGGTCATCTCAATGGCTTGAGGCAATATCGGCATCCCAGTCGATAATCCAGTCGCGCTGCGCCATAAACGTTTTCAGCTCGCGCGCATCGCTTGCCCAGTGGTCGTAATGGTCTTCCGGGTTGAAGGGCGAGGTGAGCAGCACGAGAAATCCGCCGGTATAGTCCTTGTCGTTCAAAATTCTGATATGCCAGCCGAAGTAATCGCCCTGGATAATCTTGCCGGTTTTGTTGATTTCAATGCCTGCCATGCCACACCTGAAAGAATTGCCGTCTGTTGGACGCGGGACGGATGCCGCAGTCCGCCCTGTCGCGCCGCGCATCATAAGGGTTTTCGCGCCACACGCCAACGACCGTGCGCCCATGAAAAAACGGCCCGTTGCGAGCCGTTTCCTGCGCGTCCATCACCTTATTCCAGTGCCGCTTTGGCCGCCTCGTCGCCCTGCATTGCCGCTTTTTCAAACCAGGCGCGCGCCTGGACGCTGTCGGCGATGACGCCCAGCCCTTCGCGGTACATTACCCCCAGTTGATATTGCGCTTCGGCATTGCCCGCCGCCGCGTCTTTTTGCCATTGTTGCAGCGCCTGGCGGTAGTAGAGTTCCGCCTTGGCGGCATCTTGGGCGACGCCTTCGCCTTCGTCGTAACGCCGTCCCAGTTTGAAGGCGGCGTCGGCGCTGCCCGCAGCGGCTTCTTTTTCCAGCTTTTGTTGCGGGTCGTTGCCGTCGGCGGTGGCAGTTTGTACCTTGAGGGCGCTCATCAGGGCGATGGCCAGCGCGGGCTGCGGCAACAGCGGCGGTTCGGGCGGCAGCGGCGGGGGCGGACGGCGTACCGGACTGCGCAGCTCTTTTTGGGCGGGACGCGGCGGATGCTGGCTCAATATGGCTTCGAGGTTGGCAGGGGCGACGAAGCCGGGAATCAGCGTGCCATCTTCGAGAATGACCGACGGCGTGCTGGCAATGCCGATTTGCAGGCCGGTGGCGAAGTGTTCGCGGATGATGTTGGTGCAGTCGCCACGCGAGTTGGGCAGCGGCTGGTCGGTTTCGGCGAGCAGGAGCGCGGTGAGGCGGTCGGGCGAACACCACACTTGCGACATCCGCAGCGCTGCGACGGATTCGGGGCCGCTGCGCGGGAAGGCGAGGTAGCGGATAGCGATGCCGCGCTGGGTGTATTCAAGGATGTTTTGCTGCATGACGCGGCAATAGGGGCAGTCCACGTCGATGAACACGCTCACCTGATGCTGCGGCGTGGTGGGCGAGACACTAATCATCGTTTTCGGGTCAACCTGCGCCAGCGCCTTGACCCGTTCGGAGGCGCGGAAGACTTCGGTGACATTGCTCTGCGTTTGCAGGTCAATCATCTCGCCCTGCATCACATAGCGGCCATCGGCGCTGATGTAGAACACCTCCGTCCCCTGCGCGAACTGGTACAGTCCGGGAATCGGCGATTCCTCCGCATTGCTCATCACCCGCGGGTCGAAGACCGATTTCGCCAGCTCCATATTGGGCGAGGCGGCGTGCGCGAGGGTGGTCGCGGCGATGAGCAGACAGGGCAGGGTTCGCATGGGAATCAACGGCATCCGGGGGAAAACAGACTTGTATCATACCGACAACAGCACAGCCGTATCATGACGATGCGCGGTTATTACCGTAACGTCATGCACGCGGATGATGCGCGGCAAACACCTTCGCCAGCCGCGCCTCGGCGACGTGCGTATAAATCTGTGTCGTCGAAAGACTGCTGTGACCGAGCAACAACTGCACCACGCGCAAATCCGCGCCGTGATTGACCAGATGCGTGGCAAACGCATGACGCAATGTGTGCGGCGACACCGGCGCAGTAATACCGACGGCAATCGCATAATCATGAATCAACTGCCAAAACGCGCGGCGGCTCATCGCCCCGCCGCGTGCGCTGACAAACAGCACATCGCTCACCCGTTTGCCCAGCAGCACCGGGCGCGCCTCACGACAATAACGTGCGACCATCTCCGCCGCCTGCTCGCCCATCGGCACCAGCCGCTCCTTGTCGCCCTTGCCGCGTACCCGCAAAATCCCCTCCTGCAAAAACACCGCCGACAGCGGCAAGCCGACCAGCTCGCTCACCCGCAGCCCGCAGGCATACAGCAGCTCCAGCATCGCCGCATCGCGCAAACCTTCCGCCGAATCCGTCAGCGGCGCGGCGAGCAGCCGCTCCACATCCGCCTCGGACAAGCCGCGCGGCAGGCGCTTCTCCTGCCGCACCGCCTCCAGCAATGCCGACGGATCATCCGCACGCAGCCGCTCCTCCATCATCCAGCCAAAAAAACGGCGTAGTGATGCCCGCATCCGCGCCAACGACGACGGTTTGCGCCGCAAATCCAGCATTTGCGCCAGCACCGCCTGCACATCCGCCGTCGCAAACCCTTCGACCGGCTTGTCGCACAGCCGCTGCGCCAATTGCAAATCGCGGCGGTACGACGCCACCGACGCCGCCGCCAGCCCCGCCTCCAGCTCCATCGCCTCACAAAAACGCTCAATCACCGCAAAACCCCCGCTAAAATAGTCCCATGAAAAAACAGACACTATATTACACCGCGCTGCTGCCGCTCATCGCCGCCACCCTTATCGCCTGCGCCTGGTGGAGCCTGCACGACAACCGCGCCCTCATCCTGCGCGACCAGCCGCTGCTGCAACTGAGCGAAGCACAAAAACAGGCCATCCGCGACCTCAAAGGCGACATCACCCTCGAAGCCTATGTGCGCAACAACCCGCGCCAGCGGCGGGGATTCGCCGACCTCGTCGCCCCCTACAAACAACTGCAACCGCGCTTGCATTTGGAGTTTATCAACCCCGACAGCGACCCGCTGCGCGTGCAGGAGCGCGACATCATCCGCGAAGGCCAGCTCTACCTCACCGACGGTACGCACGGCGAACGCATCGACATCGCCAGCCCGCAAAGCCTCGCCACCGCACTACTCAACCTCGGCGAAAGCAGCGACAGCCAAATCCTGCACCTGCAAGGCCACGGCGAACGCGCCTGGCGGCAGGACAGCAGCGGCAACTGGCGCGCCGCCTACGAGCGCATCCAAAACGCCAAAACCACCGTCGGCGACCAGGACCAAAACCGCGTGCGCGACATCCCGCGCAGCACCACCCTGCTCGTCATCGCCGACCCCGAAACCATCCCGCAAGACCACGGCAGCGCGCTACAAACCTACCTCGCGCGCGGCGGCAACCTGCTCTACACCACCGACACCCGCCACCCCTACCTGCCGCCGTGGCTCGCCACCCTCACCGGGCTGAAACTGGTGGAGGGCAGCATCATCGACCCCGGCGCGAAAAACTACGGCCTGAACGACCCGCAAATGCTCATCATCGACACCCTCGGCGACGACCGCGTCAGCGACGGCATCAGCCAGGCGCCGCTCTTGCCGACTGCCGTTGCCATCGCCGAAGAAGAAGCCGGTCTAAAAATCAACAGCGCGCTTATCAGCATTAGCGGTGACCATATCCTCGGCATGAACAGCGACGGCCGCGCGCAAATCCGCAACCGCCGCATCAGCAAAAACGACCTCGTCCATGCCGTGATGCGCGCCCGACAACTGGCGCGCAAAGAAGAGCAGGACACCCTGCACGTGCTGGAACAACAATTCATCGTCGATAACCACCAGGGCATCACCGACCCGGTCGGCATGATTGCGGACAACCTCGAAGCGCGGGTACACGTCATCAGCGCGCGCCGCGCGGCAGTCGTGAACC
>NZ_CALJAH010000060.1 GCF_938028185.1 uncultured Cardiobacterium sp.
CGGCGAATTGTCAAACCAAGTGCAACACCTCATCAAAATACACTTCATAAGGTGTCCTCCACTGCAAACATTTGCGCGGGCGGTTATTCAATGCCAGCACCGCCTTTTCAATGTAATCATCTGGATATTGCGCAATATCCTGATGCTTCGGAAAATATTCACGCAACAAGCCGTTGGTGTTCTCGTTCGTGCCGCGTTGCCACGGCTGGTACGGCGGCGGAATGTATATTTTTATCCCCAACGCCTCCGCCACCACCGCATGCCGTGCAAACTCCTTGCCCCGGTCCGGCGTGATGCTGAGCACCGTCTGCTCGCGCAAGGCTTCAATCATCGCCGCATTCACGCCGTCCGCCGTCTTCTTCTCCAGCCGAACGCACCGCAGATAGCGGCTTTTACGGTCGACCAACGTCAGCAACACCGCACCACCCACCACGCCTGCAACGGTATCGGCTTCCCAATCGCCAAGTCGCTCCCGCGCCTGCGCCTCTGGCGGACGCGCCGACAGCGCATGCTCAACCGGGAAGTTATCACGTGTCGGCTCGCCCTTGCGCCGCCGCTTCTTGCCACGGTGGCGCAGCCTTTGCTTGCCGCTTATCACCCAGTCGGGGTCATTGAAACGCCCGGCGTAGATACCGCGGTAGATAGTCGCGTAGCTGATGGCGTGCGGGCGGCCTTCGTGGCGCAAGCGGTACTGAATCTGCTCCGGCGACCAGTGCAGTTTCAGAAACCTCTCCTTGACCAGGGCAAAAAGTTCCGGGTCATCAAGTTTACGCTTGCGGCGGCAGAGCTTACGCCTGCTGTCGTATTTCTCCTGCGCCTTGCTGGCGTCGTAGCTTTCGCCAGCGCTATTGCGCTTCAGTTCGCGCAAGATGGTGCATCTGTGACGCTTCAACATGGTGGCAATAGCGGCGGGGCAATGACCTTGGTTGAACAAGGTCATTATGCAACCCCGCTCAATGGGCGTAATATGACTGTAGGCATCCATTTTCGGTCTCCTGCAATGTTTTGATGTTTTTTGCAGTATCGCTTATGGATGTCTTTTTTGTAGCTGTTGCACTTGAATTGTAAATTCGCCACATACACCTTGAGCGCT
>NZ_CALJAH010000061.1 GCF_938028185.1 uncultured Cardiobacterium sp.
ACGCGATAATTGTTTGTTCTATCGAGAATTTTGACCCGATGGGCGTGCATACCGGCGACAGCATTACCGTCGCCCCGGCGCAGACGCTGACTGATAAGGAATATCAGGCGCTGCGCGATGCTTCCATCGCCATTTTGCGCAAGATTGGCGTGGAAACGGGCGGTTCAAACGTGCAATTCGCCGTCAATCCGCACGATGGCCGCATCATCGTCATCGAGATGAACCCACGCGTGTCGCGCTCCTCGGCGCTGGCGTCGAAAGCGACCGGTTTCCCGATTGCCTCGGTCGCCGCCCGCCTCGCCATCGGCTACACGCTGGACGAGCTGAAGAATGAAATCACCGGCGGCGTCACGCCTGCGTCGTTTGAACCGGCGATTGATTACGTCGTCACCAAAATCCCGCGCTTTGATTTCGCCAAGTTCAAGCAGACCAACAACCGCCTCAATACGCAAATGCGCTCGGTCGGCGAGGTGATGGCGATTGGCCGCACCTTCAAGGAATCGCTGAACAAGGCGCTGCGCGGCCTGGAAAACGGCTATAGCGGCCTGAACCGCCCGGCGGCGGTCGATGACCTTGAAGAAGCGGTCGCGACAGCCACGCCGGAGCGCATTTTTTACCTCGCCGAAGCGCTGCGGCAGGGGATGGGCGTGGCGGAAGCGCACCAGTTGAGCCGCATTGACCCGTGGTTCATCGCGCAAATCGCCGAGCTGGTCGCCCTTGAGCAACCGCTGCAAGCCGACGGCATCAGGCATCTGGACGACGCTGAGCGCCTCTTTGCCTACAAGCGCGCCGGCTTTTCCGACGCCTTCCTCGCCCAATGCTGCGGCGTCAAGGAAGCGGAAATCCGCGCGCTGCGCGAACACTACGCCATTCACCCGGTGTACAAGCGCGTCGATTCCTGCGCCGCCGAATTCGCCAGCGCCACCGCCTATTTGTACTCCACCTACGAGCGCTTCTGCGAAGCCGCGCCGAGCGGCAACCGCAAAATCATGATTCTCGGCGGCGGGCCGAACCGCATCGGCCAGGGCATCGAGTTCGACTACTGTTGCGTCCACGCCGCGCTCGCCCTACGCGCAGACGGCATCGAAACCATCATGGTCAACTGCAACCCGGAAACCGTCTCCACCGACTTTGACACCGCCGACCGCCTCTACTTCGAGCCGCTGACGCTGGAAGACGTGCTGGAAATCGCGCGGATTGAGCAGCCCGACGGCGTCATCGTCCAGTACGGCGGTCAGACCCCGCTCAAACTGGCGCGGGCGCTGGAAGCGGCGGGCGTACCCATCATCGGCACCCCGCCCGATGCCATCGACCGCGCCGAAGACCGCGAACGCTTCCAGCACCTCATCGACGAACTCAAACTGCTGCAACCGCCGAACCGTACCGCCTCCAACACCGCGGAAGCCCTCGCCAAGGCGCAGGAAATCGGCTACCCGCTGGTCGTGCGCCCCTCCTACGTCCTCGGCGGGCGGGCAATGGACATCGTCCACAACGACACCGACCTCGAAAACTACATGAAAGAAGCGCTGCACGTCTCGCCCGACGCACCCATCCTGCTCGACCGCTTCCTCGATGATGCCATCGAAGTCGATATCGACGTCATCTGC
>NZ_CALJAH010000062.1 GCF_938028185.1 uncultured Cardiobacterium sp.
AACAGCTCGCGCAGCGACAAGCATTGCTTGCGAAGCAAGAGAGAGGGGCTTATCCACCGAATTGCAAACAGCCTCTAGTCATTATTAATAGTCGCAGGCCGGTGGGGACAGCAAACCATCCGCGTCAGCGACGACGGAATGCTTTCCCGGCCTGACCAAAATCAGCCAACTGCCGCCGCGCCCGGCGTATAATCCGCGCCCGTTTTTCCAGGCATCACAAGGACATTACATGAAAAAACTCGTCATCCTCGGCGGTGGATTCGCCGGTGTGAACCTCGCCCGCGACCTCGGCCACAACCCGGATTACAGCATCACCCTGATCGACAAGAACAATTACAACTTCTTCCCGCCGCTCATCTACCAGGTCGCGGCGGGCTTCATGTCGCCGTCGGACATCAGCTACCCTTTCCGCAAACTGCTCAACCGCCAGCCGCGCGCCCGCTTCCGCAAAGGCACCGTCACCCGCGTGGATACCAAGGCGAAGCGCGTCTTCCTCGAACAGGGCGGCAGCCTCGAATACGACATCCTCATCGTCGCCCTCGGCGCGCAGCCCAACTACTTCGGCAACCGCGAAGTCGAGCAGAACGCCTACACCATGAAGACCATCGGCGACGCGCTCGCCATCCGCAACAACATCCTCGCGCAACTGGAAGCCGCCTGCGCCCAGCCGCCGCAAGCACGCGCGCCCTACCTGCACTTTGTCGTCGCCGGTGGCGGCGCGAGCGGGGTTGAGCTGACCGGCATCCTCGCCGAAATGCGGCGCGACATCTTTGACAAGGACTACCCCGAACTCGAAGGCGAGCACGGCAAACTCACCCTCGTCACCGCCGACCCGGTGCTGCTGCCGCCGATGCGCGAAGTGTCGCAGCGCTACACCGCTGCCGCCCTGCAAAAACTGGGGGTGGACATCATCTACAACGACCCCGTCACCGCCTACGACGGCCAGACCATCACCCTGAAAAGCGGCAACACCCTTGAAGCGAAAAGCCTCATCTGGACGGCAGGGGTGACAGCGGTCAAACTGGCCGGGTTCGCCGACAGCTGCTACGCACGCGGCAACCGCCTGCGCGTTGACCGCAACCTGCGCGTCATCGGCCTCGAAGACGTCTATGCCCTCGGCGACTGTGCCATGGTCGAAGGCGACCCCGACTACCCCAACGGCCACCCGCAACTGGGACAAGTCGCCAAAGCCCAGGGCAAATACCTCGGCAAACAGTTGGGACGCAACAGCGACAAACCCTTCACCTACAAACACAAGGGCGACATGGCGATGATTGGCCGCCTCTCGGCGGTGGCCGATATGCCGGGCGGCCGCTGCCTGCACGGCATCCCCGCCTGGATAATCTGGGTTATCGTCCACATCCTTGCGCTGGTCACCATGAAAAACCGCGTCGCCGCCGCCTACAACTGGAGCATCGCCTTCCTTACCAAAAACCAGGCGATGCGGATGAACATCCAGCCCAGCCCGCCCCGCGGCCGACGCGATTAACCCCCCACGGAGTACAACATCATGAAAAAACTCGTCATCCTCACCTGCCTCGCCGCCCTGTGCGGCTGCGCCAACAGCGATAACATTTCCGCCAGTACCGCCGCCAAACACGAGCGCGGCAACAGCATCAGCATCAGCAACGAAAGCGGCAGCAACGAAATCTATGGCAGCGTCGGCATGAGTGCCACCGTCAGCAAATAACCACGCCGTTTTCGCGCAAAATCAAAAAGCCGGACGGACATCCGGCTTTTTGCTGACCACAACGGAACAGGTTCAGCATTCGGTTCATTGGGTCTCTCTCTCGCTACGTGGGCTGTTCCAGTCGCTTGTACCCCGCTAACCCAACCTGCGAAGAAAATCATCGTGTTATGACTCATTGTAAACAGCTCCCAGGAGCTGTTTACAATTGAAAAATCTCCCTCCCCTGCAGGGCGAAGCCCGCAGCGGGCGGGTACCCACGCAAAATGCA
>NZ_CALJAH010000063.1 GCF_938028185.1 uncultured Cardiobacterium sp.
TGAGTTTGGGTTATTTCAAATTTATTCCACTATACATACACATTGAGCGCTCAAGTGTATGTAAATCCGTTCCCAAACAAAGGCCGGGGTTTGCCCGGCCTTTGTTTTCAATATACATCCCGCTGGTAGCGTTTCTCCTGCCGCAGTTCATCGAGATAATCCTCGGCATCATCGGCGTGCATCCCGCCTTCCCCGGCGATGATGTCCAACAGCGCCCGTTCGACGTCTTTCGCCATCCGCGCCGCGTCGCCGCAGACGTACACATACGCGCCGTTTTTCAGCCACTGCCACACGTCTGCCGCTGCTTCGCGCAGTTTGTCCTGCACGTAGATTTTTTCTTCCTGGTCGCGCGACCACGCCAGGCTGTAGTGGTGCAGGTAGCCGTCCTTGCGCCAGCCCTGCCATTCGGTCTGGTAGAGGAAGTCTTCGGTGAAGTGCGGGTTGCCGAAGACCAGCCAGTTCTGCCCCGGCGCTTCACGTGCAACGCGCGCCTGCATGAAGGCGCGGAAGGGCGCGATGCCGGTGCCGTTGCCAATCATGATGATGGCAGCGTTGGGGTCGTCCGGCAGGCGGAAGTTCGGGTTCGGCTCGACGAAGACGCGCACCGCGCCGTCTTCAGGCAGGCGTTCGCCGAGGTAGCCGCTCGCCGCGCCGCTGTAGGTTTTGCCGTCGTGTTCGTAGTGCAGCACGCCGACGGTGAGGTGCACTTCTTCGCCGACTTCTTCCGGCGCGGACGCGATCGAGTAGAGACGCGGCGTCAGCGGACGCAGCAGCGTCAGCAATTCTTCGGCGCTGATGGCGGCCGGGTAACGGGCGACGATGGCGTCTATCGGCGTGGTGGCGGCGAAGGCGGCGGGGCTGGTCGCGGCGATGGCGCCGTCCAGCACGGCGTTTTGCGCGAGCGCGGCGTAGCCCTGAACGAAGCCGGGGGTGTTCTGCGAGATTTCGCGCTCGTGGATGAGGATGTCGCGCAGCGTCCGCCCGCCGATGTCCGTCGCGCCGTCCAGTTGCAGCGCGGCGAGGATGCCATCGACGCGTGCCGGGTCGTTTTCGCACCAGACGCCGAGCGCGTCGCCCGCCTGGTAGGTGAGGCCGGAGCCGGAGAGGTCAAGCTCGATGTGGCGCACGTCCTTGGTGGACTGGCGCCCGGTGATTTTTTGCCGCGCGAGCAGCGGCGCGGTGAGCGGGTGGTCGCAGTCGTATTGCACCGTCGGCACCGGTTCGGCAGCGGCGGCGGGGACGCTGCTCCCGCCTTGCAGCGCGGCGATGAGCGGCGCGATTTGCGCTATCCACGCGGCTGCGGTCGGCTGGTAATCAACGTCGCAGTCGGCGCGCGGCGCGAGGCGTTCCGCCCCCAGCTCGGCGAGGCGGGCATCGAAGTCTTTGCCCGCCTGGCAGAAATCGGGGTAACTGCTGTCGCCGAGGCCGCAGACGGCGAAGCGCAGCGCGGGCAGTTGCGGCGCTTTTTTGCCGAAGAGGTGGCGGTGCAGGCTGACCGCTTCTTCCGGCGGCTCGCCTTCGCCCTGGGTGGAGGTGACGAGCAGCAGCACTTGTTCGTCGGTGATGGTTTTCGGCTTGTAGTCGGCGGCGCTGACAAGTTTGGCGCTGATGCCCTGTTCGGCGAGCGCGGCGTGCAGTTTGCCCGCGACTTCGCGCGCGTGCCCGGTCTGCGAGGCGGAGAGGACGGTGACGGCGAGCGGTTCCGGTGCGGCTTGTGGCGCGCTTTGCGGTGCGGATTCGGCAGCAGTGGCAGTCGCGCTGGCCGCAGGGATGGCGGCAGGCAGCGATGCGCCCGCGCCATCCGCCCGCGCCCAGCAGTAGCCGGAGAGCCAGGCGAGTTGCAGCGGGGTGAGGGTATCCAGCGAGGAGCCG
>NZ_CALJAH010000064.1 GCF_938028185.1 uncultured Cardiobacterium sp.
GTTGGGATTGTTCGGACCGGGCGGGAACAGTGGGTTGGTGTTGTTGCCCGGATTTTGGTTCGGCGGGGTCGGGGTGTTGCCGGGGTCGCTCGGGTTTTGCGGGGTCGGGTTGGGTTGCGGGTTTGGCGTGTTGTCGTGGGTGTCGTTTTTGTGGTGCTTGTTGTGGTTGTGTGCCGCGATGGCGATGCCACCGGCGACGAGGCCGACCGCACCAATGGTGCCGAGTACGCCCAGGGTGGACGGCCCGCCGCTGCTGCCTGCCGCTACTGCGCCTTCCGCGCCGCTGGCATAGGCAGGCGCGGTTTCGATGTGTTCGGCGAGCACGTGTTCAGGAGTGACGATGACCGGGTAGCGGTAAAGCTCGCCGTTGTTTTGCATGCCGACCAGCGCGCCTTCGCCGCGTGCGAAGTAGTCTTTGATAACGAGGTCGGTGCCGCTGCTGTTGTCAAAGGAGATGAGCAGGTCGTCGCCGCTGCGTGCGGTGTCGATGCGTACCGGGCCGGTGCCGGTCGCAGCATCGGTGAACTGGTAGTACGCGCCGTTGATGGCGTCGATTTGTGCGACGCTTGCGGTGTTGAGGTTGTATTGGGCGATGGTGTTACCGTCGGCGGTTTTCAGGGTGAGGGCGATGTTGCTCATGTTGGCTTCCTTTTTTGAGGTTTCTAGTTAATCGGGTTTATGGGGTTGTGGGCGTGTCTTTTAGAGGATGGTGACGGCATTCATGATTTCATCGACGCTGAAGGCGTGGCCGTCGTGCGAGTGAATCTGGATGGCGTTGATGTAGCCGACTTCGCCTTTATAGACTTTGAATTGCAGGCGCTGCACGTGTTCGGCCGCTTCGAAGTCCACTTTGCCGAATTGCAGTGTCCAGCCTTCGCCACGGGTGAGGACGATGCGGTCGCCTTCTGCCGGGTTGAAGTCAAGGATTTGGTCGTTGTCGTGGTAGGGGAAGCTGTTTTCGCCGTCCATCGCATAGACGAAGGTGTCCGCACCTTTGCCACCGGCGAGGTAGTCCACGCCGTAGCCGCTGACGAGGGTGTCGTCGCCGTCGCCGCCGCGCAGGGTCGCGCCGGGGGTTTGGCTCGCCGGGTTTTGCAGCATATGGTTGCCGTGCGCCTGGACGTAGTCGAGGAGCGCCTGCCCTTCGAGGTTGACGAGCTGGGCGTAGTCTTCGGCGTTGATGTTCGGGCTGATGAGGACGCTGCCGTGGTCGCCGCCGTGGATGGTGTCGTGTATCGGGCTGGGCGCGTCATTGACGTGGCCGTTGCCGTCGTCGCTGGCGATGACGTTGCCGTTGTCCAGCAGTTGCGCGTGCAGGGTAACGTCGTCGGTCTGGCTCAGGTTGTTGTGGGTCAGCGTCGGCACTTTGACTTGTATTTCGGTCGCGCCTGCGGGCAGGGTGATTTCGCCGTTATGCACGGTTTGCGCGACGCCGCCGATGCTGGCGCTGATGTCGCGCGGGGTGTAAACGCCCGCGTCGTGACCCTTGTCGTTCCAGCCGACGGACGCCCATTCGGTCAGCTCCCACGGGAAATCGTTGATATCGCTGGGGTCGCCGCCGATTTTTTGTGCGATTTCGCCGCCGGTGCGCCACGGGTTTTCTTTGCCGCGCGCGAGGTAGTTGTTCGGCGCTTCGGCGTTGAAGGCGAAGTTGTTGAGGTTTTTGTCCGCGCCGTAGCCGCCGTAGGTTTGCGCCGCCTTGGCGATCATTTTGGTCATCGGGCTGAGCGGCGAGCCGTCCGGGCGGCGGTAGGCGTCAAGGTCAACGTCCTGGCGGATGCGGAACCATTGTCCTTCGGCGGGCGCGTTCGGGTTGTCGTCGGCGCCGTCGTTTTGTTGTGCCGGGAAGGAGGTGATGCCTTTTTTCGCGTTCGGCAGGGTGACGGAAACGGCGTGGTTGATGCGTCCGGCGAGCACTTCGGAGACGCCGATTTGGCTCAGCGGGTTGAGCATGCCGACCACCGCCGAGCCGCCGTGGGTGTGCTGCATCCAGAAGTTTTTCGCGCCGAGGCCACTCATGCCCGCCTCGCCCTGGAAGTAGCCGGCGGCGCTGACGTCCCAGCCGTCGGCGGTTTTCACCGCGTGGAAGTATTCGCGCATCAGCCCGGTCGCCTTGTCGTACACGGCGAAGGAGGCGTCGCCGCCACCTGCGGGCTGGGCGTAGTCGGGCAGCGGGATGCGGCCGAGGACGTGCGCGCTGATGTCGCCGGAGGCGGTGATGCGGTCGTCGTGCGAGGTGATGTTGGCGTAGTGCTGTTGCGGGTCGCTGCTATCGACGATGTAAATCGGGATGTTGTAGGCGCTGGTGTTGAGGCCAGTGACAACGCCATAGGCGTTTTTCGCCATCGTCGGCGCGTAGGCGGTGATGTCGGTGCTGTTGGCGGCAAGCGGCATATCGGCAACGCTGCGGGTGAACACCGTGCCGTTGCCGAGATATTCGCCCGGCTGGAACGGGTCGGCGGTTTTGGCAAGCTGGTCGGCGGAAAGGGCGCTGTCGTGGTAGTCGGTGCTGAGTTTCAGCACCTGCCCCGCCTGCGCCGGACTGGCGAGTTTGACGGTGTAAACCAGTTCGTTGCCCTCAATTACCGCGCTGGCGTCGCCGACATCCAGACCGTTTGTCGCCGGCGGCTGCGGTTTGGCAATGTCGCTCGCCGTACTGGTCGGGGTTTCGTGGTTCTTGGCGTTGTCGTCGTAAGTCGCCTGCACGCTGATTTTGTGTCCGGCGTCTTCGGCGGTGAGCTGGTAGCTTGCCCCGGTCGCGCCGCTGATGGGCTGACCGTCGCGCTGCCATTGGTAGGTGATTTGCGTGCTGTCCACGCCGTCGGCGTCGTCAACTTTGGCGGTCAAGGTTTCGCCGATTTTCGCCTCGCCCGTAATGCTGACTTTGCCCGCGTGGTTGGGTTGCGGGTTGGGTGACGGATTCGGATTGGGCGACGGATTCGGGTTAGGTTGCGGGTTTGGATTCGGTGACGGATTTGGATTCGGCGACGGCTGCGGGTTCGGCGACGGATTCGGCGCGCTGTTGTCGGCGACCGCAGCGGTGGCGTCGCTGGTCGGCGTTTCGTGGTTCTTGGCGTTGTCGTCGTAGGTCGCCTGCACCGTGATTTTCGCGCCTTTTTGCGCGGCGGTGAGGGTGAAGGT
>NZ_CALJAH010000065.1 GCF_938028185.1 uncultured Cardiobacterium sp.
ATTGAAGGTGGCACCAGCGTCGTCCTCGTCACCCACGACGCGCAGGAAGCGGTGCGCCTCGCGCAACACATCTACTGCCTCGGCGGCAAACCGGCGACCACCTTCGCCGAAATCCACCTGCCCGATCCCTTCAGCGCTCGTAACCACGATTGGTGTGTGGCGAAAAGTGCGCACCCCGCCCTGCGCGGCATCGAAGAAGCGGCGCTGGCGGATTGATGAATCTCTGTTTTGACCCCGCCCAGGCCGCTGGCTACAAAAGCCGCGCGCAAATCGTGCGCGTCCTTTCCGAACACTGGCTGAAAACCCATATTCCCTGCATCCATTGTGGCCGCGCGCTACAAAAAACGGAGAATAACAGCCGCGTTAAAGATTTCATTTGCCCGCATTGCCACGAAAACTACGAATTAAAAAGCAAAAACGGATTATCCATCGGCGCAAAAGTCCCCGATGGCGCATACCGCACCATGATTGAACGCATCCAGGCGGCAGACAATCCTGGTTTCTTCTTTCTCGCTTACCGCCGCCGTGATTACCGCGTGCAACAGCTTGTCCTCGTGCCCAAACATTTCGTGACCGCTGCCATGATTGTGCCGCGCCGCAAGATGCTGAAAGGACGCAAAGATTATTTGATGTGCGACATGAATCTCGGTGGTCTGCCGGAGAGTGGCAAAATCCGCCTGATTGAAAAAGAACAGGTAATTGATCCTGCTATCGTGCAAAAACAATGGCAAGCGCATCTCTATCTGCGGGGACAAAAAGCGGAAAAGAAAAGCTGGCTGCTGGCAATCATGCGTTGCCTGGATTTATTGCCCGCACAATTCACCCTGGCGCAAGTTTATGCCTTTGCCGAAACCTTGCACCGGCAATTCCCCGCCAATCAACATATCGAGGCAAAAATCCGCCAACAATTACAAATTCTGCGCGCGCAAAACATCATCGAATTTATCGCGCGCGGGCAATACCGAAAAATCCTCTGAACCCCAAATCAGCCCGCCCCAAAAGCCATGACCCCCGCCGACATTCTCTCCCTGCGCAACACCGAACACCCCTTCCGCCTCTTTTTCCCGCTCGCCTGCCTCGGCGCCTGGGTGGCACTCCTGCCGTGGCTGGCGCTCTTGCTCGCGCCGCAGTACGCCGGGCATTTCCCGCTGCACTGGCACGCCTTCGCCTTCCTCAACCTCTGCGCCGGGGCGGGCTTCGTCGGCTTCCTCATGACCGCGTTGCCGTCGTGGACGGGCGACCCCGCGCCGCGCAGCATCCACAGCTGCCTGCTGCTTGCCCTCTGGGGCAGCATCCTCTTCGCCCTGCCGTGGCCGTCCGTCGCGCTCACCGCCTGTGCCGCCTTCTGGGGTTATCTCAGCGCCTACACCGCCTGGCGCGTCATCCATAACCGCCGCACGAACCTCACCAGTTTCGTCATCACCATGAGTATGCTCACCGCGCTCGACGTCCGCTACAGCTTCAGGCCGGACGGGGCGGCGCTGCACCAAATGGTTGATACCATGCTGATTGCGGTCGCACTGGTGAATTTCCGCGTTGGCCGCGTCCTTGGCAACGAGGCGCTGAAAGACGGCGGCCACGGCGAACTGCGCTTCATGCCCAACCCCTATGCGAAAAACATCAGCGCGCTGATGCTTGGCCTCTACATCGTCGTTGGTGCCGCAGGCGCAGCGGACAACATCCAGGGCTGGCTGGCGCTCGCGGTCGCCGCCGCCTTCGCCGCACGCTTGCAGGACTGGCACAGCCTGCTGCTGTTGCGCGCGCATTACGTCCGTGCCAATTACAGCGTCAGTTTGGCGCTGGCCGTCGGCTATGGCATGACCGGCATCGCGCAACTCGCCGCCCCGGCGTTGTACAGCCCGGCCCGGCACCTGCTCGCCATCGCGGCAATGCTGGCGATGGTGCTGACCATCATGAGCATTGCCGGCATCCGCCACAGCGGGCTGAAACTGCATTTTTATCGCGACACCCGCCTCGCCCTCGCCCTCATCCTCTGCGGCGGCCTGTCGCGCTGCTTCGGCGCACTCTATGCGCCCGGTCTCGCCACCATTTACGCCATTCCCGCCGCCTGCATCGCCGCCGCGTTTACGCTTTATGCGCTGCGTTATATCGGCATTTTCCGCCGCACCGAGCCGCGGTGAGACGGCGACCGCAGCCCCAAAAAGAAACACCGCCCTGTTCATGGCGGTGTTTCTTGTGCTTGTCGTGGCGGCTGAAGGCGCCTTTGCCTTTCTTCGCCTTGACGATTTGTTGACGGTACTTGCCGCTATGCAGCAAATCCTGATGCAGGCTGCGTCGGTTCATGTTGTTTCTCCGTATTAAAGGGCGGCGGATTATACGCCGCTTTTTCGCCAAATCCAGCCGGAAATCAGAAAGGCCGCCTGAAAATATAGCCATCCACCGAAAGTTTCAGACAAGGCGCGTCGCCGAAGGCAGTACGCATTTGTACGGCGAGGCGACGCAACACAGTATGAGGCTTTCGGTGGATGGCTATAAT
>NZ_CALJAH010000066.1 GCF_938028185.1 uncultured Cardiobacterium sp.
ATAAATCTTTTGTTCGACATAAACAAACATTCCCCAACAGGAATATGTTCCTTATTGTCCTTTTTAATATGTTTGCGCGTCCATTTTGTAGTGTCCCATATACTTAATCCTCCTATAAATGTATCTATCAAAAAATTCCCATTTGGAGATACACATATATCTTCAATAAATCTAACATTAGGCACTACGGTCTTTTTTAAGATACCAGATTTTATATCAAAAAAATAAATTCCATTGGCAACTCCACCAACAGCAAACCAGCGATTTTTGGGGTCAAAGGTCGCAACCATAATCCGACCACTATTCTCCAATTCTTTATAAGACCAGTCTTCCTCTGGCATCTGTACATCGTAAAGTTTTTTCCCTGTAGCGATTTCCCATACGGTTGCCTTCTTCCCCTGCACCGTTACCAGTAGTGTTTCATCCGCATTGACGGCCGCATTGATAATAGGCTCTGCCGCATACACCCAAACTGATGTCCATGCTATGCAGGTAAGAAGCAGATAGTGCAAAAAACTCCTTAAGCTCATAGCCCAAAGATTTTTCTGCACTATTAGCCAAAAAGTTTGCTTTCTCCGCATAGGTTGCATCCGTAAATTCTCCTGAATCAGGTGGCAGATTTTGCTTACCCGCCTGTTGCGGGTTACAAAAACCATACTATAACCTTGCCGTTATGTGCAACTTTTCTCAACCTACATCTGCCACTCAAGAGACCTCTTTCACACACCGACCCGCCAGAATTCCCGCAACCACGCGGATTATGGCAAATTATGTCCATGCAGTAATCTTTGTAATTTTTCACAATGCTGTTCATCTTTCCGCCCGAACAGGTGCACCAACCGCTATCGGCGCGCATCTTTTTTCAAGATGGTGGGGCAAGCCCCACCCTACCGCTACCGAAGAAAGCACGCCATTATCAAACTTATCCATACCGTAACCAATTCCGTCAATTCTTAAAATCCCGTTTATTTACAGTAAAATAATCACAACAACACCCCGTAACCCTGCCCATCCCCGCCTTCCGGTATTTGACTTCGCCGTCCGCCGCTGCAAGAATCCGCCGCGTCTTAACTGTTTATTTCTTTTTTTTCATCTTGCCTGCATATGGACACGTCCCCCGTTAGTGCTGCTGTTGCCTCCGCCATTCCGTCCGATACCCCGCTGGCATTGAATGCTTTATTGGTTATGGCGCACGTGCATGGGGTGGCGGCGAGTGGGGAGGATTTGTTGCACCGCTTTTCTGCCAATGGCAAGGATTTGAATCAGGAGGAGTGGTTGTTGGCGGCGCGTTATCTGGGTTTGAAGGTGCGCGCTGTTTCCCGTTCTATTTCAAGATTGCATTTGCTGGCTTTGCCTGCGGTGGTGTGGCAGCCGGACGGGCAGCATTTTATTTTGGCGCGAGTGGATGACGGCCAGTTTTTGATTCAGGATTTGGCGGCGGGCAAGCCGCTTTTGTTGTCTTTGCCGGATTTTTCCGCGCGCTTTTCCGGGCAGTTGATTTTGGTCGCCTCGCGCGCATCCATCTTGGGTTCTCTCGCCAAGTTTGATTTCACCTGGTTTATTCCGGCGGTGATTAAGTACCGCCGGATTTTTTTGGAGGTGTTGGCAGTCTCGATTGTGTTGCAATTGTTCGCGCTGATTACCCCGCTCTTTTTTCAGGTGGTGATGGACAAGGTGCTGGTGCATCGTGGTTTCAGTACGCTCGATGTGATTGCCGTCGCTTTTGTGGTGGTGACGTTGTTTGAGGTGGTGCTGGGCGGGCTGCGTTCTTATATTTTTGCGCATACGACCAGCCGCATTGATGTGGAGTTGGGCGCGCGGCTTTATCGCCATTTGTTGCAGTTGCCGATCAGTTATTTTGAGCAGCGCCGTGTCGGCGATACGGTGGCGCGGGTGCGTGAGCTGGAGCAGATTCGCAATTTTCTCACCGGGCAGGCGCTGACGTCGGTGCTGGATTTGCTCTTTTCGTTCATCTTTATTGCGGTGATGTGGTTTTACAGCGGCTGGCTGACGCTGATTGTGGTGGTGTCGCTGCCGGTGTATGCCGCTTGGTCGGCGCTGATTACGCCGGTGTTGCGCGCGCGGCTGAACGAGAAGTTTGCCCGCTATGCGGATAATCAGTCTTTTTTGGTGGAGTCGGTGTCGGCACTGGGGACGATAAAGTCAATGGCAGTCGAGCCGCAGATGACGCGGCGCTGGGACAAGCAGTTGGCGAGTTATGTGCAGACGGGTTTCCGCGTGACCAAACTCGCGACTATCGGCCAGCAGGGGATTCAGCTGATTCAGAAGTCGGTAACGATCGCTACTTTGTATTTTGGCGCGAAGCTGGTGATTGAAGGCAAGATGACGGTGGGGCAGTTGATTGCTTTTAATATGTTGGCCGGGCAG
>NZ_CALJAH010000067.1 GCF_938028185.1 uncultured Cardiobacterium sp.
CGACAAATATGCGGCAGGCACGACGACGCGCCGCGCCGCCCTTTCCGGCAAAGCGCTGGCAGACTACCGCCAGCTACCGCGGCTACAAGACAAAGAAAAACCTACGACGCCATCATGGCAGAGGCGCAGGCACAAGGCGCGATTACCCTGACACGCCCGCGCCACGAACCACAAGGCTTCATCCAGCGCATCGAACTCGCCGACGCAGCCAAACTGGCGGCCCTCCTCGGCCAAGAAACCCGCGCCGCACAAATCCGGCACGCAACAGAGACCCTTGCCGCCTGCCTCGCCGACTACCCGGTCCTGCACGACGTCCTCGCTGCCTGGGCAAAACTGAAAAACGTGCGCCAAACCACGCCGGAACACGCCGGGCGTTGGCACGACGCCTGCCAAACCGTGAGCTGGTGCCGCGCACAAGAACGGCGCGGCATCACCGAAATGGCGCTGCGCGACGCCAGCGCGCAACTGTTCCAGGACAGCAAACGCATCGAAAAACTGCTGCCCTGCCTGGACGTACTGCTCACCGGCAACCTCACCGGCGAAGCCCGCGCCGACACCGAAATCCTGCAAGAACTCGGCCTCTACCGCGAGCCGCAACCCGTACGCCTCGCGGGCAACGTCCTATTGCGCCGCACGCGGGGCGATTTCCCGCCAGATTTCCCCTACAGCGCCTTGCCGCCGTCTGCGATTCATGGACTGGCCGCACAGCCCGCGCAAATCCTCACCATTGAAAACCTCACCACCTTCCACGGCTGGGCGCGACAACACGGCGACAGCAATACCCTCTGCCTTTACACCGCCGGGATGCCCTCACCGGCATGGCGCGCCCTGTATGGTCGCTTGCTTGCAGGACTGCCGCAGGACGTCCCCGTGTACCACTGGGGCGACATCGACGAAGGCGGCTTCCGCATCGCCGCGCTGCTCAGCCGCTGTGCCGCCGCGTGCGGTCACACCCTGCGCCCCTGGAAAATGCGCCCGGCAGAAATCCCCGCCAGCCAACACCGCCCCGCCGCCGCACACACCCTCGCACAAATGGCCAAATACGCCCGTGATGCGGGCTGGGACGAGCTCGCCTGCGAAGTGGAAACCGCGGGCATCGTCGCCGAGCAGGAAGGATAAACTTGCTGCCACCAGAAGCTGTTTATAGCCATCCACCGAAAGCCTCATACTGTGTTGCGTCGCCTGACCGGGCACCCTAAAAAATGGCGAAGCCATTTTTTAGGGAAACCCGCGCCGTACAAAAGCGTACTGTCTTCGGCGACGCGCCTTGTCTGAAACTTTCGGTGAATGGCTATACCATTTGAATCCCTCTCCTTGAAAAGCGGGAGGGGAGATTTTTCAATTACAAACAGCCCTTAACATCGTCTTTCAAACCAACCGGGAGATACCCATGCAAACCTTGCTGAAAACCACGCTGCTCGCTACCGTCGTCTTGACGACAACCGCACTGCACGCCGCTGACAACGACGAAGCCTTTGGCTTCGATGTCAAAAAAGTCAAAACCCGTTACGGCAAACTGACGGAGGCAAAAAATACTGGCGA
>NZ_CALJAH010000068.1 GCF_938028185.1 uncultured Cardiobacterium sp.
GCACCTGATAGCCGACGGCGTCGCCGAGCGGGGTGTCCAGCTCTTCGGCGATGCGCGCGGCAACGCTACGCGCGGCGATGCGGCGCGGCTGCGTATGGGCGATGGTGCCGCGTGCGCCAAGGCCGAGGGCGAGACAAAGCTGCGGCAGTTGCGTCGTCTTCCCTGAACCCGTTTCGCCGCTGATGATGACGACTTGATGGTCGCGGATGAGGCGGAGGATGTCGTTTTTCGCCGCCAGCACCGGCAAGTCGGCGGCAAGTTTCGGTTGCGGCAGCGCGGCACGGCGCGCCTCAACCGCTGCGGTGGAAGCGGCATATTCGGCGGCAAAGCGGGCGCGCAGGCGGTCGGTGGGTTGGCCGCGCCGCTCGCGTTCGTGGATTTGGCGGTGCAGTTGGCGTAAGGGGTGGCGGTCGCGGGAAAGGACGGCGGTGAAATCGGGGGCGGTCATGGATTTTGTGGTTGTTGTGAAAAAGGCGGGCATTATAAGGAAGACGCGAAAAAGCGGGGCAAGCCCCGCTTTCTTTTTACATACAGGTTTGTCGCTACCCTGTATGTAAATGCTGTTTTATCGGTTTACATACAGGGTAGCGCCTATCGTGTATGTATAAATGGATGCTTTAGCCAACAACCGGTGGCAGCAGTCCCGCCTTGACGAAGAAGGGGATGATGGCAACGATGATGCCTATGAGGAGGGCGATGATGAGTGCCGCATCGCCGCCGATGACGCGGTAGGGCAGGTTCGGATAGCGGCGGCGCGCTTTCCACACCAGGCCGACCGGCAGGATGACGGCGAAGAAGGCGAACATCTGCCCGGCGTAGCTCAAGGCGGCGATGAAGTCCGGGTAGAAATAGGCGAACAGCACCGGCGGCAGGAAGGTGATGACGCCGAGCAGGATGCGCCCCGCCTTGATGTCCAGCCCTTTGCGCAGCATATCTTCGGTGCAGTCAAAGAGGCCGAGGGCGACGCCGAGGAATGAGGTAATCAGCGCTAGGGCGGAGAAGACTTGCACCGCGGAGGCAATGACATGGCTGCCGGTAATTTCGCGGCTGGCCTCAATCAGGCCATACAGCGTCGGGTTTTCTTTGAGAATTTCGGTGAATTGGCTTTGCGTCAAAACGCCGTGGGTGGAGAGTTGCCAAAGGATATAGCCGACCAGGGTAATGGCGGAGCCGGAAACAATGGCAATACGCAGGCCGCGCACATCGCCTTCCATATATTTGACCAGTGACGGAATGGAGCCGTGGAAACCGTATGAGGTAAAGAAGATTGGCGCGGCGGAAATAATCAGCGCGTTATTGAGCGGCATTGCCATCAGGTTGTGAATGCTCGCCTTCGGGAACATGACGAACATCACCACCACCAGGGCAAAAAGCATGACGAAAAAGAGCAGACGGTTAAAGCCATCGACCACTTTGGTGCTGATAATGACGAACGAGCCAAAAAACAGGGTAAAGATGCCGACGAAAATCTTGAGCGTCATTTCCGGCGATACCCCGGCAAAGAGGGTTACATCATCGGTAAGGCCAGCGGCATTGAGCGCTGCGACAAAAACGCCGCCGCTTTGTAATTGCACGCCAACGTATTCGATAAAATCGTGGAATAGCCCTTCCTGCCCGAACAGTCCTGATGTTTGCGTCGCTTTCATCAAAATCTGGCCACCGCCGGAAATATAGGCGGCAAGCAACGCATACAGGAAAACAAACATGACGGTGGTGGAAATGACCCGTCCGGCATTGCCGAAATAAAGGGCGGAGAGGGTGCCGATACCGGAATCGCTTTCGGTGGTCTGATAGACTTCGACGAATAGCAGGGCGCTGTAAGTCAGCAATACCCACAACGATACAAGGAGGACAACGGTAAAGGTAAAGCCGATACCGGCGGAGGTGAGTGGCATGGCGAGCATTCCTGCGCCAATCATGGTGCCGGAAACCAGCAGGGTGGTGCCGAGGGTTTTGTTCATGGTGAAGCTCCTGGATTGATACGATTCGCAGGTCGTCGTGGAATGGATGAATCCGTATCAGGGCGCTTCACGCATTAGGAGAAGATGCGTGTCGTTTGCAAGACAGTCCCGCCACTTCAGGAGGTTACGATTCAGGGAGCGGTTGGCGGGTGGCGCAATATCATGACGAGTATTTCAATCATTTCACGAGAATCAAAAATATATAGCGGCACTCACAGCGTTCCGTACAAGGCGCATTGACGAAGGCAGTACTTTTGACAGTACGGCGAGTCAATGCAACGCCGTACGGGACGTTGTGAGGGTTGCTATAAAGGGGCATTGCCGAAACAATGCCCCTCCTTGTGCAGTTTTTATGCTTTCGGCTCGAAGCGGGAAGTAAAGAAGCGGAGCAGCTTCGGTTCGTAAACCATCTTCATGCCCTTGATATTGTCGCGGTGTTTGAACAGGGAAATAACACCGTCAGCCACAATATCCAGGTGTGAATAGGTATAAACACGACGCGGAATGGTCAGACGTACCAGTTCCAGTTTTGGCTTGTGGTTTTCGCCGGTCACTTTGTCACGGCCTGCGGAAACAATGCCGCGTTCCATACTGCGTACCCCGGATTCTATATAGAGTTGGGCAGCGAGGGTTTGTGCCGGGAATTCTTCTTGCGGAATGTGCGGGAAGAATGCGCGGGCATCAAGGAATACGGCGTGGCCACCAACCGGTCTGACAATCGGCACACCGGCTTCATCCAGTTTTTGTGCCAGATAGTAGCATTGGGCAACACGGTGCTGGATATAGTGGAAATCAACGGATTCGGTAATACCGCGTGCCATTGCTTCCATATCGCGTCCGGCCAAACCGCCATAAGAAGGCATACCTTCATACAATACGACCAGTTCGCGCGCTTTCATGAACAATTCTTCGTCGTTCATGCAGAGGAAACCGCCAATGTTGACGAGGCAGTCTTTCTTGCCGGACATGGTGCAGCCGTCGGCATAGCTCATCATCTTTTTCAGAATTTCGCGAATGGTCATGTCTTTGCATTCCGGCTCGCGTTCTTTGATGAAATAAGCATTTTCCACGCAACGGGTGGCGTCAAACATCACTTTGATGCCGTGTTTGCTGCACAGTTCGTGGACGGCACGCAGGTTGGCCATGCTGACCGGCTGGCCACCGGCAAGGTTTACAGTGACGGCAACGCAAACATACGGAATCTTGTCGGCGCCGACTTCGTCAATGAGGGCTTGCAGTTTTTTCAGGTCCACATTGCCCTTGAACGGCAGGTCGGCCTGGGAATCGTGCGCTTCGTCAATGATGATGTCGCGGAAGGTGGCACCGTTGCGTTCCTGGTGGGCGCGGGTGGTGGTGAAGTACATATTGCCCGGTACATAGTCGCCCGGTTTGATCATGATGGTGGAGAGCAGGTTTTCCGCGCCGCGCCCCTGGTGGGTCGGGACGATGTGCTTGAAGCCGAAGTATTCGCGCACGGTTTCTTCGAGGTGGTAGAAGTTGCGGCTGCCGGCATAGGCTTCATCCCCAATCATCAGGCCTGCCCACTGGTAGTCACTCATTGCGTTGGTGCCGCTGTCGGTCAGGAGGTCGATGTAAACGTCTTTGGAATCCAGCAGGAACGTGTTGTAACCCGCTTTCTTCATGTATTCCTCGCGCTGTTTGCGGTCGGTCATCGCAATCGGTTCAACGGCTTTGATTTTGAACGGTTCTGCCGGGTATTTTTTCGGATAGTAGTTACTCATGGCCAAGCTCCTGTACGGATTAAAAAAACCACATCATGACGGTGTCATGACGGATACACTTCGCCCGTTGCCGGGCAAATCTCATAAAGACCTTTCAATCTTTGTGATGAGCAAATCTTAGGCTTATCCACACGAGATGTCAATCTTTTCACACAGCAAACAACGGTTTTTCACAACCATCCACGCTTAACAACGTGTATTTATTCACGATATTTCTGCACAAAATTTTTCATGCCACGGCAATAACATCGCATTTTCAGACCACAAATCGCTGAAAATGCAGGAATGGCGCGCGATTGCGGCATACGGACTGCCGCCGTAACCGCCGCTGTGAATCAGGAACCGCCACCATGTGAAATTCACAAACCCACAAACATTTCTGTACAGGGGAGACAAACGCGCACGGTTATCGGCACGGCGGACAAAAAACGGACAAATTTTGCATCCTGCTCCGGCAAACACCGCCGCCAAAATTTTCGGACAGCGGCAATTTACCCCCTCTTGCCCGGCAACCACGCCCGGCGATGCCGTTTTGCCGTGAATATCGCGCGTTTGCCGTGTGAAATTCACACTCACATCAACATGACAGGTAGCCAAATATAGCCGTCCACCGAAAGTTTCAGACAAGACGCGTCGCCGAAGACAGTACGCGGTTGTACGGTGAGGCGACGCAACACAGTATGA
>NZ_CALJAH010000069.1 GCF_938028185.1 uncultured Cardiobacterium sp.
CAGGCCGTTCCTGATCACGTGTGTTACCTATAAAGGCTTCTGACGCTATTTGTAAATTGGAAAACTCAAGATAAGTACTGATATCATTCTTTCGGGTAATGTATTTGTTCATATTTAGTCTCCTTGTTTAGGATTAAGAACAGACTGAGTAAACAACTCAATCTGACCTCCAGAAAAATATTTTGTGGACGGGCAAGTGTCCGCATCTAGCCACATCGGGTAGAAACTGTTAGCATAACCTTGCTCAGGTTCAAAGCTATACCAATCCTTAGTCGCCATTACTTCGTTAGTTCGTGTATCAATAATCGTAGCACGTGTATGTGCTATCCAGTATTTTCGCTCTTCTAAATCTATAAAATTATCGAAAGTAACAGCATAATAAGAAGGAATTGAAATAGGGGAAGTTACAACTTCAATAAGTTCTTTATCATAAGGATTTTTGAAAGAGTAACGAAGATATTTTCCATTCTCTTGTTTTATATCTACGTAATGATACCCTCTTTGTATAATATAGCGTTCATCTATAGCACGTATATCATAACTTGAAATAACATCTTCAGAAATATTATTAGAGTATAAGTTATCCAAGTCGTTTCGTATTTTTTTTATTCTCCATCCTAAAAAACCATACATATAACCATAAGTAGTTGATTGCATCGGTAATCCAGCATATTCCCAC
The DNA here is from genome assembly GCF_938028185.1 of uncultured Cardiobacterium sp. Lineage (GTDB taxonomy): Bacteria > Pseudomonadota > Gammaproteobacteria > Cardiobacteriales > Cardiobacteriaceae > Cardiobacterium. The sequence goes on from NZ_CALJAH010000069.1 coordinate 680, forward strand.
AATTGAATATTATCTGTTTCAGGATATTCGGTATCCCATACTTTCAATAAAGTAACACCTTCCACATTGTCTGCTGTCCGGTAAACTTTCTCGCCCGCCGTTTTGCAACGTTCTTCAAACAGTGCTTTGCCCTTCAGGTAGTTTTGGCGGCGGATTTCTGCTTCACGATTTAACCTGCGTTCATCGGCACTGGGGATAAATATCCAGGCAAGAACGCCCCCCAAAACGACAACCGTCGCAATGATGTTGTTGCGCCATGCCTTGCCGGGTTCGCTGCATTTGTACACCACCCCCCAAACGATGACGAGCAGGAAAAGAACCCCGCCCCAAAAGGCGAAGAAGATAAAGCGGAAGATGTCCTGTGGGGTGATCATGGCTTATCCGTGGCAAGGGATGAAAACAAAACACCCCCACGGACGCGCTTGCCCGTGGGGGTGTTTGGCTGGGTGTTCTGGTTGTCGGTTGCGCCGGGTGGCGTGGTGGTTTTGGCGGGCGGTCATTGTGGTTGCCTCTGATGGGTTTGCCTGCTGGCGAAGGTAGCAGCTTCTGCCACAGCGGGCAAGGCATCGCATGGCATGAAAAATCCCGCCGGGGCGGGATTTTTCGCAAATGGACGGTGGGGCTTCAGGGTTTAAGCGCGGCATCGGCGACGCGGTTGAAGTCGTCCATCGGGCAGAAGCCGTTGGCGTCCGTCGGACAGCCTTCCAGTTTGAGGGTCACGCGCTGCGGCGGGTTTTTCAGGCTGAGTTCGCTGTCTTCGCGCAGTTGTTGTGTGGTCTGATAGACGTATTCGATTTTCAGCAGTGCCTTGCCGTCTTTGTCGCGCCATTGTTCAAAAAGCACTTTGCCGCTGATCGGGGTTTTTTCGTACTGGTCGGGCAGTTGGTACGGCGCGGCCTGCAACAGCGCCAAGAGCGAGGCGACGTTGGAGTCGTGGCCGACAAGCAGGGTGATTTTCGCCTTTTGTGCGTCCTTGATCAGCGGGTGCTGGTAGCCGTGGTCGGCAAAGCTGTTCTGGATGAAGGCGAGCAGCGGCGAGGCGGTTTCTTTGGCGAGTACCGGCGAGGTGAAGAGGACGTCGGTGTAGATGTTTTTCAGGTCAACGATGGCCTGCCATTGTTCCGGTGTCTGGATTTTGCCCCAGGCGACTTCGCCCGCCGGGTAGCCTTCGTAGTATTGGAGGATGAAGCTGTCGGCGGCGCCGGTGCCGTTACGCAGCGGGCCTTTGGTGCCGGGCTCTTTGTCCTGGGCGAAGGTGAGGGTGTTCGGGATTTTTTCGAGGTCGCACTGTTTTTCTTTTTCGCAGGTGGCGGAGTGGTCGTAATCCAGCACGTCTTCGAGGATGGCGTAGTTTTTGGCGAGGCGTTCGTTCAGTTTGGCAAAGCCACCATTGCCGAGCATTTGGTCAATGGATTTTTCGGCTTTTTCGGTGAAGGCGGCATCCACCGGGCTGCGCACGATGGGGTTGAAGGTGTTGTCCATTTTGCCCACTTCTTCAAGGTTATGGACTTTGATGTCGCAGTCGGGGAAGGCACCCTTGACGAAGTGTTTGCCGGTGTCGATGGTGCGCGGCAGGCTGTTGGTATAGACGAGCAGTTCTCCGGCGGCGGGGCAGGCGTCTTTTTTGACGAGGCCGACGTTATCGAACCATTCGTCCATGTAGTGCGCGAGGCGGGTTTCGAGTTCGCCGCCGCGCGGGGTGAGGTGGCCGCCTTCGGTTTTCCACGGTGTCCAGGTTTGCGGGGTGGCGTCTGCCAGCGCGCTGCCGTAGCCAATCAGCGGCGCGCGGATGCCGTGGCGGCTCAAGATGGTGATTTTTTCGAGGGTGTAGCCTTCGGGCGTGGCCGCGACCGGGGCGGTTTCGGCCTGGGCGGCGGCGCAGGCGGCAGCGAGGGCGGTGAGGAGGAGGGTTTTTTTCATGTGAATCTCCGGGGTGTGTTTGCGGGTATTGTCATCATGTGGCAATGGGCGCAATTGTACGCCCCGTTGTGGGTTTTGTGTGTTTTTGTGTTTATTTTTATCAGAAAACCCCGCATAAGACGAGGTTTTGTGTGAATTTTCGTAAGCGTCCGCTTCGCAGAAGCCTGTCCGTCAGAAGCAAAAAGGGCGGTTTTGGGTGTTACATCGTCGCCGACGGCAGGCCGCTGGTCATCATTTTGCCGAGGCCGGCTTCGATGACTTCGCGGATTTTCGGTGCTTCTTTGCCGCGTAGCTGGACGCCGACGCCGGGGACGCGGCGCGAGATTTTTTTTGGCGGGTTGAGCCAGACGATGCGGCCGGAGGCGGCGAATTTGCCGAGGTCGCCCGGCAGTTTGAGGAAGACGAAGACTTCTTGCTCCAGCGCGTAGTGTTCTTCGGTGGCGACGAAGATGCCGCAGCCGTCCACGAAGGGCATATATGCCTGGTAGAGGTCTTTCAGGTCTTCGATGTTGAGGCGGATAACGCCTTGTTTGAGTTTGGATTGGGGGGTAGCAGGGGTTGTCATGGTTAGGGGTTCCGTTTGTCGCAGGTTTCCAGCAACAGGGCTTTGATGTTCAGGGTTTGCCCGATTTGTTGCCGGTCCGGGCGGCGCAGTTCGCTGAGGCGCGCATAGAGGGTATGCAGGCGGTTCAGGTCGAGTCCTTGCAGGTCTGCGTCGTGTTGGCGCAGGCGATTGTGCCAAGTTTGGCCGCTGGTGTCCAGTTGGCGGCTGGCGATGAGGGTTTCCAGCTGGCTTTGCAGGTAGTCGTTAAGGTCGTTGTCCTTGAGGCGGTCGAGGTGGTGCAGGTAGGCGGTCGCCTGCTGCGGTTGGGCGAGGTAGGCGATGAGCAGGTCAATGTGTTCGAGCGGGTCGGGCGCGTCCGGGTGGGCGAGTGCCTGGTGCGGGTTGCCGTGGTGCAGCGCGAGGCTGGCGGCGGCTTGTTCGGCGCTGAACTGGTGGGTGCTGACCAGCCATTGTTGTGCCTGTTCGGCGGTCGGCTGCGGCAGGGTGACGACATGGCTGCGGCTCAAGATGGTCGCCTTGACCGCGCGGCGGTTGGTGGCGCTGAGGATGAAGCGGCTGTGTTGCGGCGGTTCTTCCAGGGTTTTCAGCAGGGCGTTGAGCGCGTAGGGGTTGTAGTTATCGATGGCACCGAGGTAGGTCACGCGCAGTGCGCCAATCGCCGGGGTGTTTTGCAGGGTGTCGCCGATGGCGCGGATGTCTTCGATTTTGCAGGGCTCAAGGTAGCTGGCGGTGTCGGGGTGGGTGCCTTGCGTCAGCAGGTGGCAGGATTTGCACTGGCCGCAGGGGCGGTGCGTGTCGTTGAGGCAGAGGGCGCGGGCGATGATGGCGCGCGCCATGTCGTCGGCGTTGCCGCGCTGCGGGTCGATGAGGAGCAGGGTCGCGGGCAGTTGGTCGGCGAGGCGGTCAAGGCCACGGTAATGCAGGTCGGTCCAGGGGAGCATGGCGGCGGTTCAGGGGCGGCGCAGCGCGTCCAGATGCGGACGGATGCGGGCGAAAACGGTTGCGGCGTCGTCTTCGGCGTTGATGAGGACGGCGTGGGGTTCTTGCGCGCGGGCGCGGTAGCCGTCAGCGACGCGGGCGAAGAAGTCGGCGGGTTCGCGCTCAAAGCGGTCCTGGTCGGCACCGCGTTGGGCGAGGCGGGCGCGGGCGGTGGCGGGGCTGCTTTCGAGGATAAGGGCGAGGTCGGGGACGCGGGCGGTGTCGCTTGCTGCTTCGAGGGCGGCGATGGTCGCTTGCGGGATGCCGCGCCCGTAGTGTTGGTAGGCGTAGGTGGCGTCGCGGTAGCGGTCGGAGATGTACCATTCGCCACGGGCGAGGGCGGGCAGGATGGTTTGTTGCAGGTGGGCGCGGCGGGCGGCAAGGAGGAGCAGCAGTTCGGTCAGCGGGTCGGCGTTGGTCGTGCGATCGAGGAGGATGTCGCGCAGCCGTTCGCCCAGCGGGGTGCCGCCCGGTTCGCGTCCGTAGCGGGCGGTGATGCCGTGCGCGTCGCACCACGCCCGGATGTTGGCGAGTTGGGTACTTTTGCCGACGCCTTCGCTGCCATCCAGGGTGATGAAGCGCCCGCTCATGGTTTGGGCTGTTGTTGTTGTTTGAGGTAGCGGGCGACGGCCTGTTGGTGTTCTTCGTAGGTGGCGCTGAAGGTGTGGCCGCCTTTGCCGTCGGCGACGAAGTAGAGGCTGTCGCCATCCGCCGGATGCAGCGCCGCTTCGATGCTCGCCTTGCCGGGCAGGGCGATCGGGGTTGGCGGCAGGCCTTTGTTAATGTAGGTGTTGTACGGGGTGTCGGTTTGCAGGTGTTTGCGGGTCAGATCGCCGTGGTAATCAGCCGCGCCGTAGATGACGCTGGGGTCGGTTTGCAGCAGCATGTCTTTTTCGAGGCGGCGGACGAAGACGCCGGCGATTTGCGGGCGCTCGCTGGCAACACCGGTTTCTTTTTCGACGATGGAGGCGAGGATGAGCGCCTGGTAGGGGGTGGCAAACGGCAGGCCGTCGGCGCGGGTCGGCCAGGAGCCTTCCAGAACGCGCTGCATTTCGCCGTGCATCCGTTTCAGCAGTTCGAGGTCGCTGGTACCCCGGTGGAACTGGTAGGTTTCGGGCATAAACCAGCCTTCGGGGCTGCCTTCGATGCCGAGCAAGGTGGCGATTTGCGCGTCGGTTTTGTTGTTCAGGGTGTGTTCGATGCCGGCGGTTTGTTCGAGGCTCGCGCGCAGGTCTTTGAAGGTTTTGCCTTCGACGACGGTGATGTTGTACACCACCACTTTGCCGTTGGTGATGTCGTTGATGAGCGAGGGTAGACTGGCGTTCGGGTCGATGCGGTAGTCACCTGCCTTGATGTTCGCCGCTTGCGGGTTGAGGCGGGCATACATCGGCAGTACCCAGTCGCTGTGAATGATGCCGCGCCGGGTCAGTTCGCGGTTGAGGCTGGTGAGGGTGTCTCCGGGTTTGACGGTGACGATGCCGTCGCCTTCGGTGACGAGCGGTTCGTTCAGCGCTTTTTGGTATTGCAGGTAAAAGACGCCCGCCGCCCAGGCGGCGAGAAGGATGAGGGTGAGGAAGAGGTTGAGGAGGAAGCGTTTCATGGCTGGTACCGTCGCAGGAGAATGCAGGCGTTGGTGCCGCCGAAGCCGAAGGAGTTGGAGAGGGCGGTGCCGATTTTCATCGGGCGTGCTTTGTGCGGGACGTAGTCAAGGTCGCAGCCTTCGCCGGGCTGGTCAAGGTTGATGGTCGGCGGCGCGATTTGGTCGCGCAGGGCGAGCAGGCTGAAGATGGCTTCAAGACCGCCGGCAGCGCCGAGGGCGTGCCCGGTCATGGATTTGGTGCTGCTGACGGCGAGGCGGTAGGCGTGTTCGCCGAAGCTGTTTTTGATGGCGCGGGTTTCGGCGATGTCGCCCGCCGGGGTGGAGGTGCCGTGCGCGTTGATGTAGTCCACCGCGTCCGGGGTGATGCCCGCGTCCTTGAGGGCGAGGGTCATGCAGCGTGCCGCGCCGGAGCCGTCTTCCAGCGGTGCGGTCATGTGGTAGGCGTCCGAGCTCATGCCCATGCCGATGATTTCGCCGTGGATGGTGGCACCGCGCGCCAGGGCGTGTTCGAGGGTTTCAAGGATGATGACGCCCGCGCCGTCGCCGAGGACGAAGCCGTCGCGGTCTTTGTCCCAGGGGCGGGAGGCGCGCTGCGGGTCGTCGTTGCGGGTGGAGAGGGCTTTCGCGGCGGCAAATCCGGCGATGCCCATGTCGTTGCCCGCACTTTCCGCGCCCCCGGCAATCATCACGTCCGCATCGCCTGTTTGAATCATGCGGTAGGCCTGGGCGATGGAGTGGGTGGCGCTGGCGCAGGCGGTGACGGTCGCAAGTGTCGGCCCCTTGATGCCGTAGCGGATGGAGAGGTTGCCCGCGATCATGTTGACGATGTTTTTCGGCACATAGAACGGCGAGACGCGGCGCGCGCCACGTTCGAGAAATTCGCGGTAGCCGTCCAGCATTCCCGGCAGGCCGCCGATGCCGGAGCCAATGATGATGCCGGTTCGTTCGGCGAGGGTGGGGTTGGTAAATTCGAGGCCACTGTCGCTGATGGCATCAACTGCGGCGGCGACACCATAGTGAATGAAGCCGTCCATTTTGCGCGCTTCTTTGGCATCAAAGTAGCGGGCAAGGTCGAATCCCTGGACGGCGCCACGGAAACGCACGGGCAAGTCCGAAGGGTCATAATCGGTGATGGGGGTAATGCCGCTCTTGCCAGCGAGGATGTTCTCCCAGGCGCTGGCGATGCTGCTGCCGACCGGGCTGATGATGCCCATGCCGGTTACGACGACACGAGGTATGGCTCTGCTGCGGGTTGTTTGCGTCATGTGTTCCTGCCGTTGGTTGGCCCGGTTTGTGGCGGGCGGGGATACAAAAAAGCCACAGCAGTCCGTTAAACTACCGTGGCTTGCCTGCCGACCCGTTTAGCCGTTGCTGTTGGCTTTGACGTAGTCGATAGCGGTTTGCACGGTGGTGATTTTTTCTGCGTCTTCGTCGGGGATTTCGCAGTCAAATTCTTTTTCCAATGACATGACGAGTTCAACGAGATCGAGTGAGTCAGCGCCGAGGTCGTCAATGAAGGCGGCTTCAGGCTTGACCTGCGCCTCATCAACGCTCAACTGCTCTGCGATCACTTTGATGACGCGTTCTTCGATTGAATTACTCATGGTGTGTTTTTCCTGGGTTGTGATTGAAGGGGGCGTATTGTAAAAGGTTTATGGGGCAATTGCCACACGGCGGCGGGTGCGCGCCCTTACAGCATATACATTCCGCCGTTGATGTTCAGCGTCTCGCCGGTGATGTATTCGGCGCGTGCCAAATAGACGACCGCTTCGGCGACGTCTTCCACCCGCCCCAGTTTGGCGAGCGGGATTTGTTCGGCAAGCATTTTTTTCTGCTCTTCCGGCAGTTTGTCGGTCATGTCGGTTTGGATGAAGCCGGGGGCGACGCAGTTGACGGTGATGCCGCGCGAGCCGACTTCACGCGCCAGCGATTTGGAGAAGCCGATAAGTCCGGCCTTGGTGGCGGCGTAGTTGGTCTGCCCGGCATTGCCCATGATGCCGACGACCGAGGTGATGTTGATGATGCGGCCACAGCGGGCTTTCATCATGTCGCGCAATACTGCCTTGCTCAGGCGGTAAACGCTGCTGAGGTTGGTATCAATGACGTGATCCCATTGTTCCGGTTTCATCCGCATCAGCAGGTTGTCGTCGGTGATACCGGCGTTGTTGACGAGGATGCCGACCGGAGCGAATTGTCCGGCGATGTCTTTAATCAGTGCTTCTACTGCATCATTATCGTTGACGGAGAGTTTCTTGCCACAGCCCTTGAAGCCGCTTGCGGCAATGTGTTGGCTGATGGCATCCGCGCCATTGTCGCTGGTAGCGGTGCCAATGACGGTTGCACCTTCGCGACCGAGGGCGTCAAGGATGGCGCGACCGATGCCACGGCTGGCGCCGGTAACGAGGGCGACTTGCTCTTGCAGGTTCATGGGGTCTCCGTGAGGGCTTGGCGGACAGCAGCAACGCTGTCGGGATGGTCAAAGGCGATGGTACGCAGCGTTTTGTCGATACGCTTGTTCAGTCCGGTGAGGACTTTGCCCGGCCCGGCTTCGATAAAGAGATTGACGCCGCGTGCGGCAAGTGCCTTGACGCAATCCACCCAGCGCACCGGTTGGTACAGTTGCGCACCCAGCGCGGCTTCAATACCGCTGGTGTTTTCATGGGTTTTGGCATCCACGTTATGGATGATGACCGCATTCGCGGGGTGCCAATGGACTTTACCGAGGTGCAGGCTGAGCTGTCCGGCGGCGGCACGCATCAGAGCGCAATGGGAGGGGACGCTGACAGCAAGGAGGACGGCACGTTTTGCCCCCGCCTGTTTCGCCGCTTCTACCGCAGCGGCGACTGCGGCGGCTTCACCGGCAATCACGACCTGGCCGGGCGAGTTGAAATTGGCGGCGCTGACTTTGCCGGGGGTGCGGTTGCAAACGCTGATGACGTCTTCATCGGCCAAGCCCAGGATGGCGGCCATGGCGCCTTCACCGGGGGCGACCGCTTCCTGCATGATTTTGCCGCGCATATGCACGAGCTGGATGGCTTCGGCGAAGGTCATGGCGCCTGCGGCACAAAGGGCGGTGTATTCGCCCAGCGAGTGGCCTGCCATATAAGGCGCGTTGATGCCGCATTCGTCGCGCAGGATATCGGCGCAGGCGATGCCGGCGGCGAGCAGCGCAGGCTGGGTAATCGCGGTCTGGTCGAGCTGGTTGTTCGGGTCTTCCTGGGCGATTTGCCAAAGGTCGAGACCGAGTACGTCGGAGGCTTCCTGAAAGCGACGCTGCACGACGGGGTAAGTTGCTGCCAGTTCCTTGAGCATACCGGGGCTTTGTGAGCCCTGTCCGGGGAAAATCAGTGCGATGGTCGCCATGTTGAACTCCTCTTAGTAAGTGATGATGCTGCCACCCCAAACGAATCCGCCACCGAAGGCTTCCAGCAGCAGTTTGTGACCGCGCTGTATCGTACCGTTTTTGATGCCGTAATCCAACGCCAGCGGAATGGAGGCGGCGGAGGTGTTGGCGTGTTCGGCGACGGTGAGGATGACTTTTCCCAGCGGCAGGTTGAGGTGTTCGGCAGTCGCCTTGATGATGCGCAGGTTGGCCTGGTGCGGGATGAGAAAATCAATTTCTTCCGCCTGCATCTGTTGTTGTTCCAGCAGTTCGGTAACGAGTCCGGCCAGGCTGCGTACCGCTACCTTGAACACTTCGCGCCCTTCCATGTGAATGAAGGGCATACGGTCGCCGAGGGTGGACGCGGGCGAACCGCTGCCACGCGGCACATAGAGCAGGTCTTTGTAACGGCCGTCGCTATGCAGCACCGAGCCGTGAATACCGGGTTCGTCCGCTGCTTCAAGGATAACGGCACCGGCACCATCGCCAAAGAGGATAGCGGTGCTGCGGTCGCTCCAGTCGAGGATGTTGCTGAAGACTTCCGCACCGATGACCAGCGCGCGCTTGCTGTTGCCCGCGCGGATGAAATTGTCAGCGGTTGCCAGCGCGAAGACGAAACCGGAGCAGGCAGCCTGCATATCAAAGGCGACAATGGCCGGGCAACCGAGGCGGGTTTGCAGCTGGCTGGCGTTGCTGGGGAAGATGTGTTCCGGGGTAGAGGTGGCGACGATAATCAGGTCAATCGTCGCCGGGTCGATATCCGCGCGCTCAAGGGCATCACGCGCCGCGTAAAAGGCGAGGTCGGTACTGCTTTCGTCTGGCGCGGCAATATGGCGCTGTTCAATACCGGTACGGGTGCGAATCCACTCGTCGGAGGTGTCCATCCGCTCGGCGAATTCCTGGTTGGTCATAATCCGCTGCGGCAGGTAACTGCCGGTGCTGAGGATTTTGCTGTAAATCATGCAGTGGGTTCTTCGGCTGTACTGCGCTTCTGCTGACGGTCAAGCTGGCAGCGGATGTGGTCAATGATGCCGTTGGTGATTTCCAGACGGGCGACGTTGATGGCATTGGCAAAGGCGAAAATATCGGCGTTGCCGTGGCTTTTGATAACAATGCCCTGCAAGCCGAGCAGGGTCGCGCCGTTATAGCGGCGCGGGTCAATGCGTGCCTTGGTGCGATGCAATACCGGCAGGGAAAAGAGCGCGGCAATTTTGCTGAAGATACTGCGGCGAAATTCCTGCTCCAGCGTGGTCTGAATGTATTTGGCGATGCCTTCCACCGATTTCAGGGCGACGTTACCGACAAAGCCGTCGCAGACGACGATATCCAGTTTTTCCTTGAGGAAGATATCATTGCCTTCGACGAAACCGCAGTAGTTGAGGTCAGTTTTCTCCAGCAATTTGCTGGTTTCTTTGACCATGTCGTTGCCCTTGATCGCTTCTTCGCCGATGTTGAGCAGGCCGACTATCGGGTTTGGTTTTTCATCGACCGCCTTGACCAGCTCCGAACCCATCACCGCGAACTGCACCAGCTGCTCCGGTTTGGCGTCAACGTTGGCTCCCAAATCCAGCCAGTGCACATGACCGCCGCGTGAGGGTACGACCGCGCAAATGGCCGGACGGGAAATACCGGGCAGCATCTTCAGAATGTAGCGGCTGCTTGCCATCAGTGCGCCGGTGTTGCCCGCGCTGACACAGGCCTGCGCCTTGCCGTCGCGCACCAGTTCAATCGCTTTCCACATGGAGGAATCGGTCTTGTGGCGCAGTACGTTGGCGGGCGCTTCGTCCATCGCCACCACCTGCGTGGTGTGGTGGATGTCAATGCGGCGCGTGTCAATTGCACCAAAGGATTTGTGGCCGCGAATCGCCTGCTCGTCGCCCACGACAATCATGCGCACGTCGTGGTGGCGTTTTTGAATATGGGCGATGGCGGCCAGCGTAACATCCAGACCGATATCGCCGCCCATTGCGTCAATGGCAATGACTGGCGGCTTGCTCGTGCTCATGGTGTGTCAGATTTTATTCTTCGATATCAATTTGTTGGGCGACACGGGGGCGGACAATTGCGAGGCGTCCACGGTAGAAGCCGTCTTTGGTCACGTGGTGGCGCAGGTGGCGTTCACCGCTCTGACGGTCGGTAGAGATGGTTTTGCCGCTGAGGGCATCATGGGCGCGGCGCATACCGCGTTTGGAAGGGGTTTTACGATTCTGTTGAACGGCCATGAGAATTCTCCTTGGTTTCCAGTAAGTCTTTCAAAGCCGCAAACGGGTTCTGCGTTTCTGCCTGCGGCAGGGGGGCACGCGCGCCGGTCTGCGGCAGGCTGCAATCCTCGTGCTTGGCGATCATCGGCATCGCCAGCAGGATTTCTTCTTCAATGAACCACGCCAGATTGAGTTCGTCTTCGGCGCAGATCAGGGTTTCGCTGCCGTCGGTGACATTGGCCTCAAGGGATTCATTCCGAATCAGCACATAATCAAAGGAATGGGCAACCTCCAGCGTCATCGTTTCCAGACAGCGCTGGCACTGGGTATGCAGGACAGTACGCACGCTGCCGCCGAGGCGGTATTGGCCGTCTTTGTCCACGTTTCCTTCGAGGGTGTAATGCACGACGTCATCGCACGACCCCGTCCATTGTTTCAGCGTTTCGGTATCTGCCAGCGGCAGCACGCCGCTGTCGCGGCAACGGTTTTTGGCAAAGGCCCAAGGGTCAAATGACCGGGGGGGGGTCGCGGGAGCGCGCATCATACTCTCAACATTTTTTAGTGTCAAAACGGAAAAACAGCGAAAAATCAGCCGATACCGTGCGTGCGAGCGAAGTGCAGATAGACAATATCCGAGATTTCGCGGATGACATTACTGCGGCTGGTAATCCAGCTGGAATAATTCCCCGCCGGGTTGTCTTTTTCAATAATGGCGGAGATGGTGTAGGGATAACTGCGTCCGCCCGCCTTGCATTCGATGATGCCAAAATTGCCACAGAGCATCGCGGTCGAACCGGTCTTGTCGTACACCGTCGCGCTTTGCGGCACGAATTGTGTTTTGGAGCGGATGCGGTCGGGGTTGGGGATGGACATGATTTGCTTCAGATATTGCGCGCCGGGGAGCTGGTTTGCCCAGAGGGCGCGGAGGAAGCGGTCGTAATCGGCGGCGGAGGCGCGGTTGCGGTAGGTACGCCCCTGCGCCGGAATATTCTCCACAATTTGAATATTGCGGAAAATCTGCGGCGCCTGCTTTTTCAGCATCCATTGCACGCTCTGCGGCCCGCCGAGGCGTTTGAACAGGTGGTTGGTAAATTCATTATTACTGGCGACCACCATGCCGCGCATTTCGTCCTGCACGCGCTGGCTCATCGGGTAGAGGCTGGAATCCTTCAGATAATGGGTGAGCAGATAGGCCTGAATGACAAACGGCTTGACCAGACTGGCACATTGCAACGGCACCTGCGCGTTGATTTGCGCCAGCGGGCGGTTGGCGACCAGGTCATGCACCAGCCAGGCGGTGCGTTCGTCCCCGGCCAGACGTCCTTCGCTGCGCAACTGGCGCACACGTTCATTGATGGAATTTTCCAGCGGTGTCGCCGCCTGGGCGGTAAGCGGCAGGGCAGCACCGAGGCCAAGCGCGCAGCCGCGACCGAGAAATTGTCTTTTATTCAGCAACATGGTTATGAATGGTGAGGAGTTGAAGCCGTCATTTTAACAAAACCGTAAGGAAATAGTATTTCCATGCAGTGGCAGTTTTGCGCCGCTGGACGCCAGTGATTTTGGGGATAATGTTGCGGTTTGCTGTGTTTTTCTGTGGAATTATGGTCGCATCACGGCCTGAAAAGCGCTTTTATCCCTCATCGCAAACACAAAAAATCACACCCGCTGCGCCGCAAAACCGGGCTGATACCTTGCGCTTTTACCCGTAACCAAATGAATTCAAAGCATAAATTCAGGGAGCGTGCGTGCCTGCGAAAAATGTGGATTTTCCTGTGTTACCGCCTTGCAATCTGTACTACAATGCGCCGCAGATCGTTATTAACGTTTTAGACGCATCGCGCCTTTCCCCTTGTAAAACAGGCGGAACCCCGTTGATAACCGTCTCTGGCGACACGGCACAGCGCATGACCGGCCACGACCGGATGAGGCAATGTATTGTCCGCGTCGTCTGAACCGGTTGATTACTCACAAATTTGGAGCATTTTATGTCTGGACTATTCCTCATACAGTTCGCCATCGTGCTGGTGTGTATCCTGCTCGGTGCGCAAGCGGGCGGGATCGGCCTCGGTGTTTTCGGCGGTCTCGGTCTCGCCATCCTCACCTTTGGCTTTGGTTTGGAACCCAATGGTATCCCGATTGATGTCATGCTGATGATGATGGCCGTCGTTGCCGCCGCATCAGCGATGCAGGCCGCCGGCGGTCTCGACCTGATGGTCAAGGTTGCGAGTCGCATTCTGCGCAAAAACCCGAAATACATCACCTTCATGGCGCCTGTTGTTACCTACGTTTTCACCATCTTTGCCGGTACCGGCCACGTCGCCTATTCCGTGCTGCCGGTGATTGCCGAAGTGGCGCGCCGTAACGGCATCCGTCCGGAACGACCGCTGTCGATGGCGGTCATTGCCTCGCAATTCTCCATCGTTGCCAGCCCGATTGCCGTTGCCGTTGTTACCGCAGCGCATATTTTGGAGCCATACCATATAACCATGCTGGATATTCTCATGGTAACGATTCCATCCACGGTACTTGGCATTGGTATCACCTGTATCTTCGTCAACAAGATGGGCAAAGAACTGAAGGACGACCCGGAATACCAGCGTCGTCTGAAAGACCCGGCCTATCAGGAAATCTATGCCGCCCAGGTCTCTGAAAGCGAAATGGAAAGCGGCGCGGGCGAACGCTCTGCAAAACGCTCGCTTACCATTTTCCTGGTTGCCGCCGTGCTGGTTGTTATTTTGGGTATTTCCAAATCGTTCCGCCCGGCATTTGCCCAAGCAGACGGTACGATGAAAACCTTGGGTATGGCACAAACCATCGAAATCATCATGCTCACCGCCGGTGCGCTCATCGTCCTGCTCTGCAAACCGGACGGCACCGCCATTACCCGTGGCTCGGTCTTCCACGCCGGGATGCGTGCGGCAATGGCCATCTTCGGCGTTGCCTGGCTTGGCGACACGCTGTTCAATGCTCATATGTCCGAACTGGAGACGCTCGTTTCCGGCTTGGTCAAAACCGCGCCGTGGACATTCGCTTTCGCGCTGTTCGCCTTCTCCGTGCTGGTCAACAGCCAGGGCGCGACCGTCGCCACCCTGTTCCCGCTCGGCGTCTCGCTCGGCATCCCGCCGGAAATCATGGTCGGCACCTTCGTCGCGGTAAACGGCTACTTCTTCATCCCGAACTACGGCCCGATTATCGCCTCAATCGACTTCGACACCACCGGCACGACCCGCATCGGCCGCTACATCCTCAACCACAGCTTCATGATACCGGGCTTGCTCAGCCTCGCCTTCAGCCTCGTGCTGGGTCTCGCCTTTGCGAAAATGCTGCTGTAATCCCGCGCGGGTATTCAAGAAAAAACCGGAGTCCTGCTCCGGTTTTTTTGTGGGCGACGCTGCGGCGTCAGAAGATTTTGGGCGATGATTTGCCGACGACAAAGCCGTGCTGCTCGCCGTTCTGGCAGAGGATGTTGCCCGCCTTGCGGCGGCATTGCCAGCCCTCGCCGCTGATGGTTTGCCCTTCGGCAAGGTCGGTCGGGGTGCCGTCCATGTCGGTGTCGCCGCGGCATTCCCAGCGGATTTCCGCGTTGCCTTGTGCGGGCAGGACGAGGGTTGCCACCCAGGCCTGCTGGCAGTCGGCGGGGCGTTCTTGTGCGAGTTTGCCCTGCACGGGGACGTCTATCTGGCAGCGCACGCTGTCATAAGGCGGGGCGATGAAGGCGACATTGCGCACGTCGCCGCCGCAGTAGGCGAGGTAATCGCCGTTTTTGCCCTTGCCGGGCAGATTGAAGCGTTGGGCGAAGCTGCCGGGGGCGCTGTCTGCGCCGTTGTCTTCCGTGGTCAGGTTCGAGGTTTCTGTTTGGCGTGCCGGGGTGGCAGGCGATGCCGCTTCGGTGATGATGGCGCTGGCGGGAAGCGGGTCGTCAGCCGCGTTGTCGTTTGGCGTGGCGGGCGGCGCTTCGGCGATGTCTGCCGTTTGGGTTTCGGGCGCGGGTGGCGCTTCGGCGATGTCTGCTATTTTGGTTTCGGGCGCGGTTTTTTCGCCTTTTTTGGCGTCAATGGCAGCCTTGATGCTGTCGGCATCGAGGCGTGGCACGGTTTGGGCGTTGGCGCTGGTGGCCGCGAGGAGGGCGAGGAGAAGGAGCGTTTTGTTCATGGCGGGTTCCGATGGGGAAAATGGGTTGCTTTGGTAATACGGGAAGCGGAGCGTCGGGCGCATTTTAGGGCGGTTTATGTTGTTTTGGATGTGGCTACTACGCGAATAGTTTGCTGCCCCACCTCACCTCGCTCGCACTTCACGCGAGCTGTTCCAGTCCCCCACGGGGGAGGGAGCCGTCCTGCGTATGCCCACATAATGGCGCTCGTTGCAGGCGCAATTGTATAGCCATCCACTGAAAGCCTCATACTGTGTTGCGCCGCTTAACCGTACAAATGTTGTCCCGCCCCGGCTCTCCCCCACGGGAGGGAGTCGATCGGTGTACAACCGCCATAACCTGGATGGTGCACCGGGACACATCCTGTGGCGGGTTCTGGACGTAGGAAAGCGGGAAAAGCGTGCGTGCTGACCGGGTTTCCCGCCAGCGCGTCAGCGGTGGGGCAAGTCCCACCCTACGGGGTACCATATTCGTTTACATACAGGATAGCGGGGAAGGTGTATGTAAAACGGTGGCAGGGCGTGTCACCTTGCCAGCACCCGCCGCGCCGCTTCCACGCCCCAGTACGCCGCTTCTTCAAACACGGAATAGCCGCTCATGTCGCTGTGCGCGAAGTGCAGGCGGGAGCGGTGCGCGCGCACAGCGGCGAGTTGCGGGTCGTCCAGATAGCCGGGCAACGGGATGCGCATCGCGTGGGCGCGGATGCTGATTTCAACTGCATCGACCGCACGCCAGAAGCGTTTGCCGTAGGCGGCGACGAGGTCTTGCGCGGCGAACGCCAGCAGTTCGGCATCGGGCGCGTCCAGCAGCCAGGTGCGTAGTACGGCGGGGTCGGCATGGTTGAGCGCGTGGTACGCGGTGAAGACGGTGCGCGCCGGCTTGGCGACGCGGATGAGCTGGTTGCTGGCGGCGACGTAGCCGAGCGCGGGGCTGCCGTGGATGACGTTGTCCCAGGCGAGTTGCGCGCCATCGGCCTCATGCGGAAAGCGGTGCAGCACGAAGTTGCTGACCAGCCACGGCGCGTAATGGCCGCGTCCGGCAAGCAGTCCGTAGCGGTCGGCGTCCTCCACGATGCGGGCGGCGACCATCAGCGGCATTGCGCTAATCACCTGCCGCGCGCGCATAAGCGTCAGCGCGCCGCTGTGGTTGTCGTGCAGCAGCACTTCGACGCGCCCGTCCGTCTCGCGGATGCGCAGGGCGCTGGCGTCCAGCGCGGCGGGTTGGGCGAAGTGCAGCGTGTCGCCCTGCGGCAGGGCGGCGAGGGATTGCAGCCCGCTGCGTTCACGCAACAGCTGCGAGAGGTGGGCGAGGCCGTCCGGCCAAGTCAAAACGGCGTCGTCGTCGTGACCGCGCGCGGCGAAGTAATGCAGCCCGGCGAAGGCGGAAACCTGCGCTGCGCCCGCGCCGTAATCATCGCGGCAGCAGTAATCGAGGTACCACAGCAGCGTCGGCGAGCGGAAGCCCTCGCGCGCCAGCCAGGCGGCGAAAGTGAGGCGGTCAAGCGCGCGCCATTCTGCGTCCTGCGAGGAGAGGGCGACGGGAATGGCGAAAACCTTGCGCCCGTCGCCGCCGCGCGCACGTTTCAGCCGCTGGATGAGGGCGAAAAAGCGGCGGCTGTCACCATCTTCCTGCGGCAACAGCGCCTCCTGCCAGCGCCCGCGAAAACGCAGCCGTTCCGCCGGGGCATAGACCAAATCCGTCTCGCGGTAGCGTGGCGTGTCGCTGTCTGCACCGCTTTCAAGGATGCCGAGGTCGGCGAGCATTTCGCGCACCGCGACGCTTTCCCGCGACGGCAGGGCGAGATAATGCGCACCGCTTGGCGCCCGCAAATCACCGCTGACGAAGGCGGCGTTGTTGCCGTTGCGCTCAATCCCTTCGGCAAGCAGCACGTCGCGCAGCCCCTGCCGCGTCAAAAACCACAGCGCGGACAGCGCCGCCGCACCGCTGCCGAGGATGAGGACGTTGCAATCGCAGACACGCTGCGGTTGCGCCCCGGTAAAGGCAGCGTCGCGCAATTGGTGGCCGAACGGCAAGCCGATGCGGCGCACCGCCAGTGGTGGCGGTCGGTTGAGGTGGCGGTGGGTTAGCCACGACGCGGCTGCGGCGACGCTGATGGCGGCGGATTGGACGAGAAAACGGCGGCGATTGTTCATACCGACATTATAATAAGGCGCGAGCGCTAAACCTCACCAATTAACAGGCAAAACCACAACTGGCCACGGATAAAACCACAGCAACCCACCCGCTTCCGCCCAGATGACGCGCCACTCCGTCGGGTGCTGTCCGAAAAAAACGATACCAACCAAACGATTAACACAAGAATTGGCCAACCTGCGCCCTCACGTACAGCCTCAAAAAACCACATCACCTCGTCAATTCACGAGATAAACACAAAAATTCACGACAACAAACAGGATTGAACCCGTCTTCTTTGCAAAAAACCTCAGAAAAGCAAAAAAGAACACAAAAAAGTGTCGGTAAACACGCGGGAAAACCGAAAAACTTTATAAAAAACGATGCAAAAACAACCAATAACGACGGCAAAATAAAATAAACTTGCAGTTGCTTGACACACCCTGCCCCCATCCCTATAATCCGCCCCGACATCATTGATGTTATCTCCTCTATATCCTCCTTTGGTGGTTGTTTGCCGGGTCGCAAGACCCGGCACTTTTTTTGCCCGAATCCCGGCGGGGCGGCGGCGAATACCGCGATAGCGATACACGCAAAGTTCTGTACCAGGCGCGCCGCTGAAGACAGTACGGCCTTTGTACGGCGCGGGTTTCCCTGAAAAATGGCGCAGCCATTTTTCAGGGTGCCCGGCGAGGCGGCGCAACACCGTACAGGGCTTTGCGTGGATTGCTATAATTCCCGCAAATTCAACACCGGGAACAGCAAATGTACCTCGTCAGCAACGCTCTCAGCGAACGCCTCGGCAGCCAGTACCCCTTCTGGCAGGCGCCGCTTCCCTTCAACCTCATCAGCGCCGAAATGTCCGGCCGCATCAGCGCCCAGGGCGCGCATGGCATAATCCGCATCGCCGCCCACGACACCCGCGACAGCCTCGAAGCCAAAACCGCCGCCTACCGCCAGCATCACGCCGCGCCCAGCTACTGCTTCGCCCACCTCCTGCCGCACCAGCCGCAGGGCGACAAACCCGACACCGCCGCTGCCGAACTACTGCAAACCCGCCTCAACAGCGAGCCGCTCGCCTTGCAACGCGGCGACCATTTCCTCGACCTGCTCGACACCGCCATCGCCGCCCAGCCGCGCGCCATCGGTTTTGCCCAAGGGCTGCCCGACCGCGAAACCCTCGCCCTCATCCGCGAACAGGGCATTCTCACCTTCGCCATCGTCGGCAACCTGCTCGAAGCGCTGAGCGCGGACGACTTCGGCATTGACGTCCTTGTCCTGCAAGGGATGGAAGCGGGCGGTGAACGCGCGGCCTTCACCAACGACCTGCCGCGCGTTGAACAAACCGCGCTGTCGCTGCTGCAACAAGTCCGCGCGTACAGCAAAAAACCGCTCGTCCTCTGGGGCGACCTCACCGGCCCGGCCGATACCGTCGCCGCCATCATCAGCGGCGCGCAGGCGGTGATGCTCGACCGCCCCTTCCTCGCCTGCGCCGAAAACGGCCTTGAGCCCGATCTGCGCGAACGCGCCATTCACGGCAGCGAATACCAAAGCCACATCAGCGACCAGTACACCACCCGGCCAATGCGCTGCCTGCATCACCGCGCCAGCGCCATCGACGACGCCGCGCTGCGCGGCCAGGAAAACCTCTACGCCGCCGCCTTCGCACAACAGCCGGAAGAACGCCCGCTACCGGTCGCCATCAGCGCTATTGACGACCCGCAAAACCTCACCCATTACCTCAACCAGCAGGCACAGCACATCCGGCAGATGATTGCCTGACCCTGCCGCAACCAGAACCATAGGGGCGGTGCATAACCGCCCGTTTTTTTACATACACCCTCCCCGCTACCCTGTATGTATAACCATCCACCGAAAGTTTCAGACAAGGCGCGCCGCTGAAGGCAGTACGCGGTTGTACGGCGCGGGTTTCCCTAAAAAATGGCTTTGCCATTTTTTAGGGTGCCCGGTCAGGCGGCGCAACACCGTATGAGGCTTTCGGTGGATGGCTATAAACACCCACCGGAACCCCGCCATGTTTCTTGATTACGCCCACCTTACCCTCGACGCCAACGGCCAGCCCCGCAGCGACCACTACCACGACATCTATTACAACCCCGGTGCGGGTTTTGCCGAAAGCGAGCACGTCTTCATCAACGGCAACCGCCTGCACGCGCGCATTGCCCATGCCCGCAGCCTCGCCATCGGCGAAGTCGGCTACGGCACCGGGCTGAACTTCATCCACACCGCCGACACCTTCCTCCGCGAAGCCCCAGCAGATGCACGGCTGCACTACATCAGTTTTGAACGCTACCCCGTCGCCGCCGAAACCCTCGCCGCGCTGCAACGCGACTGGCCGCAGCCCGGCATCCGCGCCGCCATCCTCGCGCAAAACCCGCACAACCATCCCGGCCACCACCTGCTCAAAGTGCATCCGCGCATCCATCTGCACCTCATCCTGGGCGACATCCGCGCCACCCTGCCGCAACTGCGCGCGCAGGTGGACGCCTGGTATCTCGACGGCTTTGCCCCGGCGAAAAACCCCGAATGCTGGACGGCGGAACTTATCGCCGAAATCGCCCGTCACAGCGTGGCGGGCGCGACTGCCGCCACCTTCAGCGCCGCGCGCAGCGTGCGCGATGCCCTCGCGCAAGCCGGATTCCAGGTGGAAAAAATCCCCGGTTACGGCGCGAAACGCGACATGATTGCCGCGACCCTCGCCGCCGCGCCCGCGCGCGAGCCGCACTGGACGAACGCCCCCGCCGCCGCATCCGGGCGCATCGCTGTCATCGGCGCGGGCATCGCGGGCAGCACCACCGCGCGCGCGCTTGTCGAAAGCGGTCGCCACGTCGTGCTCTATCACAGCGACGCGCACCCGGCGGCAAGCACCGTCCCCGTCGCCGTGCCTTATCTCAACCCCGACAGCGAAGCGACGCCGAACCGCCCCTACCAAATCGCCGCCTGGCACCACGCCATGCGCGCGCTGCACCAGTACCCGCGCGACATCTACCACCCCTGCGGCGTGTACTGCCACGCGGCGGACGACGGCGAGCGCCGCCGCCAGCAGGCGGTGCTGGACGCGCAACTCCTAAACGACGTCGAACTGCAAGGCGACGCGGCGACGCTGTACTACCCGCGCGGTGGCGTCATCCGCCTGCCCGCGCTGCTCGCGGCGCTCACCGACCACCCCAATATCGAACGGCGGCAGGCGACGCTGACCGGCCTGCGCGACCTCGGCGAATACGCCGCCATCATCCATTGCTGCGGCTGGCAAACCGCGCTCATCCCCGAAACCGCGCTGCATCACGCCATCCGCCCGGTGCGCGGTCAGGGCAGCCGCTTTGCCAGCGACACCGTGCCAGACGCCATCCATTGCGGCGCGCGCACCCTCATCCCCGACGGCGACCGCATCTACAGCGGCGCCAGCTTCGGCGCGAACGACAGCGACCTCACCCCGCGCGCGGCGGACGACGACGTGAACCGCGACGCCATCACCGCCCGTTACCCCGGCGCGGCGCTGCACTTTTATGACCATTACATCGGCATCCGCGGCGCGAGCCGCGACTACCTGCCGCTGGTTGGTGCGGTGCCGGACGCCGCCGACGTCGCCGAAAAATACGGCGCGTTGCGCCACGACGCGGGACGCTCCATCGCGCGCGACATCGCCCACCACCCGCGCCACTACCTGCATCAAGGCCTCGGCAGCAAAGGCTGCACGCAAAGCTGGCTCAACGCCGACATCCTCGCCGCGCTGCTCAACGGTACGCCCATCCCGCTGCCCGCGCCGCAACTGGAACGCATCACCCCCGCCCGCTACCTCATCCGCGCGCTGAAACGCGGGCAACTTTGACCCGGCAAACAGGCAAGAAAAAACCCCGTTGCCGGGGTTTCAACTAACACTTTGTCGCAAAAGACGGCGCCTTGCCATGTTTGCGTGCTGTTTGTAATGGTGGAGCCGTTTTTACTAATACGTCTGATGGCAACAATCGCGCCAATTCATCCAGCGCCTGCTTGTACACCTTGCGCTTAAAATGCACTACTTCACTCGGTGGGACAAAATAATCAATCCAACACCAGTCATCGAACTCCGGCGGCTGGTTTGACGCATTGAGATTCACCGCCAAATCACCGCTTTCCAGGCGCAGCAAAAACCACTTCTGCTTCTGCCCGATGCACTGCACCATGCCGGGGCGACGCTTGCGGCGATAACGCACCGGCAGGCGGTAATAAAGCCAGTCCGCCGTCTCGCCGAGCAGCGTCACATCCGCCGGTTGCAGCCCCGTCTCCTCGAACAGCTCGCGCCACATCGCCTGCTCGCTCGACTCGCCCGCATTGATGCCACCCTGCGGAAACTGCCACGAATCCTGCCCGCTGCGCCGCCCCCAGAACGCCTGATTGCGCTCATTGAGCAGCACAATGCCGACATTGAAGCGGTAGCCCTGCGCATCAAAAATATTGTTATCCACTAAATCTCTGTTCATGCAATCTATTGTTTCATAAACATTGCTTGCGTACAACGCGCCGCCCGGCAAAAAGGTTTTGACGCCATCACAGATTCACGTTACATTAAAACCCATTAACAACCTTTCTCAACACCATCACCATGTACATTTGTATTTGCCAGGGCATTACCGATCGCCAAATCCTTGACGCCATCGAAAACGGCCACGCCAGCAGCGCGGCGCTGGCGGAAACCCTCGGTACCGGAACGTGTTGCGGACGCTGTCAGGAAACCGTGGAAACACTGGTACAAACCCACGCCAGGCCGAAAGTCTGGCAGGCCGCCTGAAATCGCCCACAAAAAAAGCCCCGCTTGCCGGGGCTTTTTTCATGAATCAATCCTCGTCGTCGTCATCGTCATCATCTCTAAGCGGTTTGCTCTGCCCGAAAGGAATCTCCTCGCCCTTAATCAAACGGTCAATATTGCTGCGATGGCGATAAATCAAAATGGCGACCATAACGAATACCGCCGGACGCAACCAGGTGCCGGAATCGCCCGGCGCATAAAAAATCGTCGCAATCACGGCAAAGCCGGCGGCGCTCAAAGCCGAAAGCGAAGAAATCTTCGTATTCCAGAATATCGCCCCCCAAATACCGGCAGAAAGCAATGCCACCACCGGCGTCCAGCCGAGCAATACCCCGAAAGCCGTTGCAACGCCCTTGCCCCCTCTGAAACCAAAAAAGAACGGATACAAATGACCAAAGAAAGCACCCAGTCCGACCAGCATAATCGTCAAATTATCAATACTCGCCGGGAACATCGGATACAAAACATACTTGAATACAATGACGGGCAAAAAACCCTTAAGACTGTCGCCTGCCAGCGTCAATGCCGCTGCTTTCTCTCCGGCAATACGCAACACATTGGTTGCGCCCGGATTCATTGAGCCCAACGTGCGCGGATCGCCATAACCCATAGCGCGGCAAACAATTACCGCCGACGACAAAGAGCCACAAAAATAACCGGCGAATGCGCCCACAATCCAAAAAAGAAGATGTTGCATAAAAACCTCCGAATGCGATAATTCCCGTTTTTCAGCCCGTAACCCCATGAACTCACAAGATATCATTTACATCCATGCCATCAAGGTACGAACCGTCATCGGCATTTTGCCCCATGAACGCGCCATGAAGCAAACCCTGATTATCGATTGCGAACTGGGCACCGATACCCGTGCCGCCGGCAAAAGCGACGACATTGCCGACGCCCTCAATTACGCCGCCATCTGCGACAGCATCAGCGCATTCGCCGCAAGCGCCAACTACCAACTGCTGGAAGCCTTCGCCGAAGCACTCGCCGCTACCCTCCTCGAACAATACCCGGCCGCAAACATCCGCCTTGCCATCCAGAAACCGGGCGCGCTCGAAGCCACCCGTGAGGTCGGCCTGCGCATATACCGCGAGCGAAACTGAAGCACTATAATGCGGACGCCTGAAAAACCACGGCGCACCAGCCCCTGGCACGCGCTGCTCGCCATCGCCCTCGGCCTGCTTTTGGGCGATCGCAGCGGTGGCCTGATCAGCTACTGGCTCGTCCCGGAAATCATGCGGTTGGAACTCAACTGGCTGGATTACGCGGCCAAAATCCCGCGCCTCCTGCAAACCGACTTCCCGCCGGGCATCAGGAGCACCATCCTGCACGCCAAACTCGCGGGCGCTGCCCTCGGCGCACTCACCGCGTATGCCCTCTACCATACATACCAAAAAAGGAAAAAACCATGTACAGACAACACTATGCGGCAGACGTAACCGAAGCATTGGACGGACAGACCGTCAAAGTCGCCGGCTGGGTACACCGTCGCCGCGACCACGGCGGCGTCATCTTCATCGACCTGCGCGACCGCAGCGGCCTCGTGCAAATCGTCATCGACCCGGACACCGCCGACGCCTTTGCCCTTGCCGAACAAGTACGCAACGAATACTGCCTCGCCATCGAAGGCCGCGTCCGCCTGCGCCCCGCCGGTACCGAAAACCCCGACCTCGCCAGCGGCAAAATCGAAATCCTCGGCAAACAGCTCACCGTCCTCTCCAAATCCGAACCGCTGCCGTTCCAGCTTGACGAAGACAACGTCTCCGAAGAAATCCGCCTCAAATACCGCACCATCGACCTGCGCCGCGAAGTGATGCAAAAAAACCTCATCCTGCGCAGCAAAGTCGCGGCCAGCCTGCGCCGCTACCTCGACGACCACGGCTTCATGGACATCGAAACGCCGATGCTGACCAAAGCCACCCCCGAAGGCGCGCGCGACTACCTCGTCCCCTCGCGCACCCACCCCGGCAAATTCTTCGCGCTGCCGCAATCGCCGCAACTCTTCAAACAAATGCTGATGATGAGCGGCTTCGACCGCTACTACCAAATCGTGCGCTGCTTCCGCGACGAAGACCTGCGCGCCGACCGCCAGCCCGAATTTACCCAGCTCGACATCGAAACCTCCTTCCTTGACGAAGAAGACATCCTGCAAATCATGGAGCCAATGGTGCGCGGCATCTTCAAACAACACCTCGGCGTCGAACTCGCCGACCCCTTCCCGCGCATGACCTACCGCGAAGCCATGCGCCGCTACGCCTCCGACAAACCCGACCTGCGCATCCCGCTCGAACTGGTGGACATCGACGACCTCGTCAAAAACAGCGGCTTCAAAGTCTTTGCCAGCGTTGCCGCGCAAGACAACGGCCGCGTCGTCGCCCTGAAAATCCCCGGCGGCGCCAAACTCACCCGCAAAGAAATTGACGACTACACCGCCTACGTCGCCCGCTACGGCGCCAAAGGCCTCGCCTACATCAAAGTCAATGACGCCACGAGCGTTGAAGGCCTGCAATCGCCCATCGTCAAATTCCTCACCGCCGAAGGCGGCGCGGAAGGCGCGATTGCGCTGGACATCATCAAACGGGTGGACGCGCAAAACGGCGACCTCATCTTCTTCGGCGCGGACAAAGCCAGCATCGTCAACGACGCCATCGGCGCGCTGCGCATCAAAATCGGCCACGACCTCAAAATGCTCACCTGCGACTGGGCACCGCTGTGGGTGGTGGACTTCCCGATGTTTGAATACGACGAAAAAGATGGCCGCTGGTACTCCATGCACCACCCCTTCACCCAGCCGAAAACCGCGAACCTCGACGAACTGGACACCAACCCTGGCGACGTCCTCTCGCGCGCCTACGACATGGTGCTGAACGGCACCGAAGTCGGCGGCGGCTCCATCCGCATCCACCGCGACGAAATGCAACAGCGCGTCTTCAAAAGCCTCGGCATCGGCGAAACCGAAGCACAAGAAAAATTCGGCTTCCTGCTGAGCGCGCTCAAATACGGCTGCCCGCCGCACGGCGGCATCGCCTTCGGCCTTGACCGCCTCATCATGCTGATGGCAGGCGCCAAATCCATCCGCGACGTCATGGCCTTCCCGAAAACCCAAACCGCCTACGACCCGCTCACCGAAGCCCCGTCCGAAGCCTCCGAAGCCCAACTGCGCGAATTGCATATCCGCAAGCGGCAAGTGGAAAAGAGCGAATAACCACTTGACGACGTAGGGGCGGTTAGGACGAAGTCCGTAACCGCCCATGTCTGGAAAAATACCTGCTATCTATAAATTAATCCCCGGCTCATCCCGGTCCAATTAATCGCATAACCAGAAAGCTGCCCTCCCCGGAGGGTGAGAATTGGGATGGGGTTAGCAGACATACCTCAATATCCTTCAAGCACAACCTTCAAACCGGATAAACCAAAAAGGAACGAACAAATGCAAGGAAAAGTAAAATGGTTTAGCGTCGAAAAAGGCTATGGCTTTATCATCCCTGATAACGATAGACGCGACCATTACTTTAATATCAAAGGAATAACAGGCGCAGACCTGCCATCTAACGGGGATGAAGTATCTTTCGATGCAGTTAGTCCCAAAGGAAAACGTGGCCCGGTTGCCAAAAACATAAGAATACTGAAAAAGAACATCCAACAAACCCAAGAAAATGACGATCGGGTAAAATGTGAGTCATGTGGACGAAAAATGGTGCCAAGAATAGTTTTCCGTAATGGTGAACCGGATCATTCTATTTGCCCCTATTGTGCGGAGGTTTACAAAAGATTTGGCTGCTTCATAGCTACTGCTGTCTATGGTGATGCTTATGCCGAAGAAGTTATAGCACTGCGACGCTTCCGCGACGAAACACTTTCTTCCAACGCCTTTGGGCGTGCAATAATCAGAATTTATTATAAAATTTCACCGCCAATAGCCCACCAATTACGCAAAATGCCCCTTACATCACAACTGTTGAAAAAAATATTGGGCTGACTGGCGAATAAATATCAGTAATCATACGTTGAAATCGCATCAGTGCATAATTCAGTATCTCATAATTCACAGAATGCGTTTCGGCGCACTATCTTACAATTAAACCACCGGACAGTAATGTCCGACACATTTTGCCATCAATGGCATCTGCACAAATACAGGAGCACTCACAATGGAAATAGAAAACACTAGCAACAATGAAGAATACTTCAGAAAAGAATACAAAGTATCCTGGGTAGGATATTTTAGGTTTATTGCCATAAATTTTGTTTTGTACTTTATAGGAATGTCAATTGCGACCAGTATATTAGCAGATATTCTAAAACCTATAATAGATAAAGAGACTGTTATATTACTGTTTGTGATAGCCATAATTGCCATATTGGTTCTTGGTATCAAAAATACGAAAGCCCAAAAACTTGTTATTGACCATAACGGTGTTTGGAAATATTCTGGCATTTTTCCTTGGAATAGGGGTAGAAATGGGATTTCTTGGGAATTTATTGAAGATGCTGCTTTTTACGTTGGGTTTATTCCATGGGCAACCAAATCCTACACTGTCATTGTTCGCGGTGGTTACAGAGAACTCAATGAATTCACCGTGAAATACATTAAAAATGGCGATGATGCTGTAGGCTTTATAAACGACTACAGCCGCAAATTAAGGCGTAGCTCACGCTGACAAATTTCCGTCATACTACGATGACAACATTAAACAATCCATAGGGTGCGCCTCGGCGCACCTTTCCAAAAGAACCGTTGGGCAGCAATGCCCGACATCACATTTACACAGTTATGAACCATTACGGGAATATCAAAAAATGGAACGATGAGCGCGGATTTGGTTTCATCCAGGAAGAACAAACCAATACCGAATATTTTGCACATATTTCATCATTTACACTCAAAACACCACGTCCGCAAATTGGGGAACGTGTCATCTTTGATACCATAACCAACGACAAAGGCAGAAAAGAAGCCAAAAATATTTATTATCTTGAACGTCCAAAACTTCAAAACAGACGTGCCGATTCTCAAAAGAATCATCGCGAAACCAGTAATAATAAAATATTACAGTTATTAGAATCTTTGCTCTCAATACTTGTTATTGCGGGTATCGGGTATTTTATCTATAACAAGTTCTTTACAGAAAAATCACCATCAAATATTTCAATATCACCTGCCTCCGTATCTTCAGAACACCGATCTTCACAAAACTACCATTGCGATGGCAGGCGACATTGTTCACAAATGCATTCTTGCGAAGAAGCGAAATTTTTCTTGAAGAATTGCCCAAATACAGAAATGGATGGCGATCATGATGGCACACCATGTGAACAACAATGGTGTACAGGGATTTTTGATTAAATACCAAATTAACGATGCCCTTAATGAAAAACTGGAAAACCTTCCGCGAACAACTGGAACTGCTGAAATCACGCGGATTGCGCGTTGAAAACGAAAAACGGGCATTGGATTATTTGGAGCGTATCGGCTATTACCGCCTGAGCGGTTACGCATACCCCCTGCGGCAAAAAGAAGCAAATAATCCCACCCGCTACAGCGATACCTTCCCGCCTGACGTCAGCTTTGAACACATCCTGCAACTCTACATCTTCGACAAAAAGCTGCGCCTGCTTGCCCTGGACGCGCTGGAACGCATCGAAGTCGCCTTGCGGGTGGACGTAAGCTACAACCTTGGCGCACAAGACCCGCTCGCCCATCACGATTCCAAATACTTCGACCCAAAATTTGACCATGCGGGCTGGTTTGAACAATACGAAAAACTGCTGGAACGCGCGGCAAAGGCAAACAGCGCCATCGTCAAACATCACCAACACAAATACGGCGGCGCGTTACCCATATGGGCAGCGAGCGAAATTTGGGATTTTGGTGCATTGGCCAATCTGTATCGCGGCATGAAGCCGATGGCGCAAGAAAAAATTGCCCATAAATACGGTATTAAAAGCGGCAAACATCTTGGCAACTATCTGCACGGATTTAACTTTATCCGCAATATCGCCGCCCACCATAGCCGCCTTTGGAACCGAAACATGATTGGCCGTCCAACCCTGAAAGGTCTGGCGGATTCTGAATGGAAACATCTCTCTGAAGACAAAATCTTTCCTTCATTCTGCCTGATGCAACTCATGCTGAAAAAAATTTGCCCAAACTCACAGTGGGGCAGTCGCTTCAAAAAGCTGTTACAAGAATTTCCGCCCATCGACAGCCGTATCATCTCCTTGCAAGATTTCGGCCTGACCGTAGATATAGAAAACTGGCCGTTATGGGCAGATAAAAAAGAGCCCCCGGCCTTGAACTCCTGATACGCATATCAGGCAAAACCGGGGGGATTGATGCGGCGGATTATAGCGGAACGTGGCTAAATTCCCAACACCGCATGAGAGCCAAGGCGGACAAGCAACAGTTTGTCCGCCTCCGTTTTTTCATAAAGCAGCACCAAATCAGGGCGAATATGGCAGTTGCGGCAACCGGCAAAATCGCCGCTCATACTATGGTCGCGGTATTTTTCCGCCAATGCCTCATCTTTCTGCAATGTTTCCAGCACGGCATTAAATTCATCCGCCAGCAGAAGCTGCCGGTATTGCCCTTTTAACTCACGTTTCAAATCCCGCTTGAAACGCGATGTTGGCACCACCCTACGCATCATCCAAATCCTGCAACAATTCCGCCATATTGGCATAGCTTTTTAACGATTCCGAACGCGCTTCCTGCAAGGCTGCCAGCGTTTCTTCCCGTGGCGTCAGCACCGGATCAAACGGCAAACGTTTTTCCTGCGCGACGCGGGTCAGCATCAGGCGAATCGCCTGCGATACGGTCATTCCCATTTCTGCCAATACCGTAGCGGCTTCCGCATTGATTTTTTCATCAATGCTGGTTTGTATCACACTATTTGCCATAAAAATACTCCGTTGGATACCGAAAACGAGGCGATTATCCCATCGCGCTGCCGCCCTGTCCACGCACCCGCGCACGCCCGCAGCCATGCTGCTACAATTCGCACCTTTTCCAATACAAGAAAACCCATGACCGAACTCGAACCGCACCTGCACACCCGCATCAACCGCTTCTGCGAAATCGGCGATACCCTCGCCGCAGAAGGCAAATACAGCGATGCCGTCGCCGCTTACCAGTACGCCTGGAACCTGCTGCCCGACCCCAAAGAAAACTGGGAAGCGGCAACATGGATACAGACCGCCATTGGCGATGCCCATTTCCTCGGCGGCAATTACGCCGCTGCGCTGACCGCGCTGGAGCAGGCGATGCGCTGCCCAAATGCCATCGGCAATCCTTTTATCCATTTGCGCCTCGGCCAAACCCAATTTGAACTGGGCAACAAAGA
Organism: uncultured Cardiobacterium sp.; assembly: GCF_938028185.1. Classification (GTDB taxonomy): domain Bacteria; phylum Pseudomonadota; class Gammaproteobacteria; order Cardiobacteriales; family Cardiobacteriaceae; genus Cardiobacterium. The sequence goes on from NZ_CALJAH010000069.1 coordinate 29,762, forward strand.
CCGCGCCGCCGACGAATTGATGCGTGCCTATATGGGTGCCGGGGCGGAAATATTCGTCGGAGAAGCGCCGAAATATCTGCAATACCTCGGCACCGTTGCCGAAAACATCGAAAAACCCCATCCGCTGCAATAAAGGAAACCCCATGCGCCAAATCATCTTCGATACGGAAACCACCGGCATGAATTTTAATGGCCGCGACAAATCCGAAGGCCACCGCATCATTGAAATCGGCTGCGTTGAGCTGATTGACCGCCGCCCGACCGAGCGTTATTTCCACCGCTATCTCAACCCGGAGCAGGCGATTGATCCGGATGCGATGCGCGTCCATGGCATTACCAATGAGCGCGTCGCCAAGGAGCCGACCTTCGCCGCCGTCCTGCCGGAATTGCTGGAATACCTCGACGGCGCGGATGAGCTCATCGCCCACAATATGCCGTTCGACCAGTCCTTCTTTAACCGCGAGTTTGACCTCGCCGGGGTCGGCTACAAACTGGAAGACCGCTTCCGCCTGCTCGACACGCTGGAGCTGGCGCGCAAAAAAATCAGCGGTATCAGCCGCTTCAGCCTCGACAGCCTCTGCAAATACTACGGCATCGACAACAGCAACCGCACCCTGCACGGCGCGCTGCTCGACTCGCAACTGCTCGCCGAAGTCTATCTGAAGCTCACCACCGAACAGTCCGGCTTCAACTTCGCCGCGCCCGAACCCGCCCCCGCGCCGCAGCCTGCGGAAAGTGCCGCCACCGCCACGTTTGCTCCCGCCGCAGCGGGCAGTCCCGCCGACTGGCAGGCGGTTGAGGTGCCGGAAGACGAAGCCGCCGCCCACCGCGCCATCATGGCGAGCCTGCGCAAATAGTCGTCCTCATTGCCGCATTTCCCGCTTCGCTGATGCAGACTGTATCCGACGCGGAGGGCAGGGGAGGGCGGTATCCTGTTTTCTCACTTGAGCACAACCCATGCACACCATCCTCGCCAGCAACAACGCGAAAAAAATCGCCGAACTCGCCCCCATCCTTGCCCGCTTCGGCATCACCATCCGGCCACAGCGCGATTACGGCATTGATGAAATCGCCGAAACCGGGCTGACCTTCGTTGAAAACGCCCTCATCAAGGCGCACCATGCCGCCAAACAAAGCGGCCTGCCCGCGATTGCCGATGATTCCGGCCTGTGCGTCCCCGCGCTTGGCGGTGCGCCCGGCATCTATTCCGCCCGCTACAGCGGCGAAGGCGATGACGGCAACAACCGCAAACTGCTCGCCGCGCTGGAAAACGTCACCGACCGCCGCGCCTATTACGTCTGCCTCATCGTTTACCTGCGCCACGCCGACGACCCGCTGCCGCTCATCGCGCAAGGCCTGTGGCACGGCACCATTGCCCGCGAGCCGCGTGGCGGCGGCGGCTTTGGCTACGACCCGATTTTTATCCCGGCAAGCCACACGCGCACCGCTGCCGAATACACGGCGGACGAGAAAAACGCCTTCAGCCACCGCGCTAAAGCCCTCGCTGCCTTCGCCGAACAATATCTCGACCTCGCATGAACCCGCTTGTCACCACCCTGCCCGCCGCCTTCGGCCTCATCATGGGCGTCGTCGGCGCCATCTTCTACACCGGCAACAGCACCCATCCCTTCTGGCGGCGCTTCTACACCATCCTTCCCGGCATCGTCCTCTGCTGCTTCATCCCGGCGGGGCTGAACAGCGCCGGCGTCTTCGCCCCCGACCTCGGCGGGCAGATCTACCGCTTTGCCGCCACCTACCTCCTCCCCGCCAGCCTCTTCCTGATGACGCTGTCGATGGACGTGCCGAAACTGCTCGGCCTCGGCTGGAAAGTGCTGGCGATGTTCCTGACCGCCAGCCTCGCCATCATCATCGGCGGCGTGCTGAGCCTCACCATCTTCCACCTCATCGCGCCGGAATGGGTCGATGGCGACCGCATCTGGCGCGGCTTTGCCACCATTGCCGGGAGCTGGATTGGCGGCGCGGCCAACCAGGCGGCGATGAAAGAGCTGTACCACATCGATGGCGAACTGTTCGGCACCATGCTGCTCATTGACGCGACACTCGCCTCCGTCTGGCTCTTTGCGATACTGGCGATGGCGCGCCACGCGCCGCGCATCGACCGCTGGCTGAAAGCGGACACCAGCGGCATCGAACAAGTCATCAAAACCGTGGAAACCTACGAACGCGAACACGCGCGCATCACCACCCTGGCGGACATCATGCAAATGCTCGGTCTGACCTTTGCCGTGGTCGGCGTGAGCCACAGCCTCGGCAACGCGCTCGCCGCCTGGTTCAACCAGTACCCGCTCGCCGCCGAATACAGCCTGAACAGTGCTTTCTTCTGGCAAGTGCTGCTCGTCACCCTCATCGGCCTCGCCCTCTCCTTCACCCCGGCGCGCAAACTCGACCACGCGGGCGCCTCCAAACTCGGCACCGCGCTCATCTATATCCTCATCGCCGCCATCGGTATGCAAATCCGCCTGAACGGCATCCACGAACAATGGCGCCTGCTGCTTGTCGGCGCGCTGTGGATGGGCATCCACATCGCTATCGTCTTCGCCGTCGCCCGCCTCATCCGCGCGCCGCTCTTCTTCCTCTGCGTCGGCTCGAACGCCAATACCGGCGGCGCCTCCTCTGCCGCCATCGTCGCCACCGCCTTCCACCCGGCACTCGCCCCGGTCGGCGTGCTGCTCGGCATCCTTGGCTACACCTTGGGCACCATCGGCGGCTACATCACCGCCGAAATCCTGCGGCACATCGTCGGCACCTAAAAAAGTAGGGGCGGTTAGGCGAAGCCGCAACCGCCCGCCTGAATATTCACAACACCATGCGCCGCACCCTGCCGTTCCAGTACAAAAAACGCTACCGCTGCACCATCACCGTCTTTCGCGGCACGGTCATCAGCACCCAGAAAAACCGCACCGTTTATAGCCGGGACGGCGGCGACACCCGCATTCACAACGAATTTTTCCTGCGCGACAAGGCCAGCGGCAAAGAAGAAGCCATCGAGCTGGAAAACTGGAACCTGTCGCTGCGCGAAGGGCACGACGTCGCCATCGTCTGGATACAGGGCCGAAAAGAAGCGGACGCGCGCCCGGTCGCCATCTACAACTACAGCCTCGGCGAAGAAATCTGGGCAGAAAACCAGCTACCGGCAGCGCTGCAAATCCACAAACCGGTGGCGCTCGTCACCTTTTGCAGCCTGCTCTGGTTTCTCTGGCTGATTCTCTCGCTGGCGCTTGTCCTCAAACTGGGTCTGTGGAAACCGCGCGCGGTCATGGTGCTGATCGGGATGTCATTCTTCCTGATTGCCCTGACCAACCACGTCCTGCTCAACCTCTTCAGCCACGACCGCGACAAGGAAATCCTCGAAGCGCGCGAAGCGCTGCGCCAGACCGTGCGCACCTTCGCCGGGCAGTCGCGTGGTATCCGCCGCTTTGAGGGTTAGGGGGTGTTTCTCTTCACCGCGGCGCACCTTATGGATGTGTGCCGCAGACACGCACGTGGGCTGCGAATTTCACCGCGTGCGTGTCGGCTACGCCGCCACACACCCTACGCACCATCCACAAAAACGCCGCTTGCAGTGGCGTTTTCCTTGTTCCTCAAACCATCACCGATATAGCCATCCACCCTAAATAATATACTCAATAAAAGCCCGCTCCACCGCCTGTAGCAAATCCATTCCCCTGTCCAGCCATTGCCCAACCTTGCATTTGACTGACGACCAGCAACGCTCTATCGGATTGAGCTGCGGTGAATACGGTGGCAAATAGACCAACAAACAGCGCGCCTTCTGCAGAATCGCCTTTATCCTCCCACCTTTGTGAAAAGCTGCATTGTCCATCACCAGCACATGGGGTTGCTTTTGCCCATCTTCATCCTGCGGTAACTGCTCTACCAGTACTTCCAGCCAGTTTTCTACAACTTCCCTCGTACACGCGCCTTCAAATACCAGTGGCTCGATGAAT
>NZ_CALJAH010000070.1 GCF_938028185.1 uncultured Cardiobacterium sp.
GCAGGTTGATGTTGGGCGAGGCCATGTCGATTTTGGCGCGCAGGACGTGGCTGCCGTCGGGGTGTTTGCCGTCCACCATTTCCTGGAAGAGCGCGCGGTTTTCGGCGATGCTGCGTTCGCGGTAGGGGCTGTTTTTGCCGGGTTCGGTCAGGGTGCCGCGATTTTCGCGGATGTCTTCCGCGCTTTGGCTATCGACGTAGGCAAGCCCTTTGTCAATCAGTTGCCAGGCGTAGTCGAGCAGTTGCGGGAAGTAGTCGCTGGCGTGGTTGAGGTGTTTCCAGTCAAAACCGAGCCAGTGCACGTCGCGCTTGATGCTCGCCATGTATTCTTCGTTTTCTTTTTCGGGGTTGGTGTCGTCGAAGCGCAGGTTGCAGTAGCCGCCGAACCGGTTGGCCATGTCGAAGTTGAGGCAGATGGATTTGACGTGGCCGAGGTGGAGGTAGCCGTTCGGTTCGGGCGGGAAGCGGGTGATGACGTTGCCGCCGTTTTTGCCGTTTTTCAGGTCTTCTTCGATGATGTTTTTGATGAAGTTGGCGGCTTCCGGGGTCTGGTTCATGGGGGTCCTTGTTCGCTGTGGTTTGGGGCTTTGCGGGGCGCGGTGTAGAATGCCGCATTTTAGCAGATAGCGGAGCAGCTATGCGTTTGCACGGGAGTTTTTGCGTTTTGGCATGCCTGGTTTTGGTGGCCTGTTCGTCTTCTTATTCGGGGCATAAAAAGCACCGTCATTATCCGGCCAGCGCCGACATGAGTCAGGATCCCTGGGATAATTTGGCGCCGCGCGACCCGCGTTATCAGAATGAGCCGCAGCCGCCGGTGTCGTCGATGGAGAATGCCTGCGTGTTGTTGTCGCAGCGGCCACACTGGGCGGAGGCGCTGGATGCGACGCGCCTGCGCTGGCACATTGAGCCGTGGCAGATTCTCGCCTTCATGCACCAGGAGTCGCGTTTTAACCCGACGGCAATGAGTACCTCGCAGGCCTATGGCTACGCGCAGGTGAAAGCGCCAACGTGGGAGTGGTACCAGTTGAAGCGCGGGCGGCAGAATGTGTCGCGCGAGCGCTTTGATGACGCGGTGGATTTCATCGGCTGGTACGCCAACCAGAATGTCATCCGCAACGGCGTTGATTTGAATGACGTGAAAAACCAGTACCTTGCCTATCATGAAGGGCTGGGCGGCTTTGAAAACCGCAGTTTTCTGGAAAAGCCGTGGCTGATGACGATTAGCGACAAGGTCGCCGACCGCGCCGCGCTCTATCAGGCGCAGTTGCGCAACTGCCCGGTCGGCTGGTCGTACTAGATGATCATCCCGCCGGAAAAAGATACTTTTTTGAACCTGCTGCAATCGCGGCAGGTTTTTGCATATCCGACGGAAGCGGTTTACGGCCTGGGCGGCGACCCGCGCGCGCCGGAGGTGTTCGCCGAAATTTTGCGACTGAAAGGCGCACGCCAGCCGGGGCAGGGAATGTTGCTCGTTGCCGCCGACTGGGCGCAGTGCGCGGACTGGGTCGCGGATTTGGACGATGCCCTTATCGCCCGGCTGCACACGCTTGCGGCAGCGCGCACCACCACCTTCATCCTCCCCGCCACGGATGCCGTACCCGCCTGGCTGCGCGACGCCGCCACCGGGCGCATCGCCATCCGCGTCTCCACCCATCCGCTGGTGCGCCAGCTATGCACATGGGCGGGCGTCCCGCTGATTTCCACCTCTGCCAACCCCAGCGGAGCGCCACCGGCGCGCACCGCGGCAGAAGTACAACACTACTTCCCCGCCGTGCCGGTGATTGCGGGAACAACGGGCGGCGAAGCGCGACCGAGCCGCCTTTGGGACGTGGCAAACGCCACACCAATCAGAGACTAAGGAGTGTACGACATGAAACTGGCAATACTGGGCGGCGGCCAACTCGGCAAAATGTTCCTGCAAGAAGCGACGGACTACCCGATGCCGGTCGCCGTGCTTGACCCCGACCCGCGCGCGCCCTGCGCCGCGCTCACCGGGCTGTTCAAACAGGGCGACTTCCGCGACAAACAAACCGTGCTCGATTTCGCCAAAGACGCCGACGCGGTTGGCATCGAAATCGAACACGTCTCGGTGGAGGCGCTGGAAGCGCTGGAAGAAGCGGGCAAGCGCGTCATCCCCGCGCCGCGCGTCTTGCGCCTGATACAGGACAAAGGCCTGCAAAAACAATTCTATGCCGACCACAACCTGCCGACCGCGCCATTCTATCTGGCAGAGACCCGCGCCGACATTGACCCCGAACGCATCCCGCTGCCCTTCGTGCAAAAAACCCGCACCGGCGGCTACGACGGCAAAGGCGTACAAGTCATCGTCAGCGAAGAAGACCTGCACAAACTGTGGGACACGCCGTCAGTGATCGAAGCGCTCTGCCCGATTGCGCACGAAATCGCGGTCATCGTTGCCGCCGACGGCGCGGGCAACACCGTCGCCTACCCCGTCGCCGAAATGGTCTTTGACAACGTATTGAACCTCGTCGATTACGTACAAATGCCGTCCTTCCTCAGCGCCAAAGTGCGCGAACAGGCACAACAACTGGCACAGCGGCTGGTACAGGCCTTCGACGCGCCCGGCCTCTATGCGGTGGAAATGTTCGTCACCAAAGACGGCGAGCTGTGGATTAACGAAACCGCGCCGCGCGTGCACAACAGCGGCCATCTCACCATCGAAGCCTGCGCCAACTCCCAGTACGAACAAATGTGGCGCCTGCTCGCCGGAATGCCGCTCGCCTCGGTACAACAATACCGCCCGGCGGCGATGATCAACCTCATCGGCGCCTACGGCCACAGCGGCCCTGCACTGCTCGAAGGCCTTGACGCGGTACTGGCGCTGGACGAAACCTACATCCACTGGTACGGCAAGGCCGAAACCCGCCCCGGTCGCAAAATGGGACACATCACCGTGCTCGCCGACCACGAACCGGCGCTGAAAGCCAAAATCGACCAAATCCGCAAAGCGGTGCGGGTGGTGAGCCGCTAAAAAATTCCCCCATCGTTCTGCCCCTCCCCCTGTGGGGGCAGCAAACCACCCGCGCTAGAGCGTGTTTGCAATTTGAATCCCCCTCCCCTGCGAAGCGGGGGAGGGTCAGGGAGGGGGTGTAAAAAACCGCGTAGCGACCGCA
>NZ_CALJAH010000071.1 GCF_938028185.1 uncultured Cardiobacterium sp.
GTTCACCCCCTCCCCGACCCTCCCCCGCTGCGGGCTTCGCCCTGCAGGGGAGGGGGAATTTTCAAATTGCAAACAGCCGCTAATGCGCTTCGTCCCAGTTGGCGCCGATGCCGGTATCGACGATGAGCGGTACGGCGAGGATCATCGCGTTTTCCATCAGTGCAACGATGCGCGGCGTCAGGTCGGCGGCGGCTTCCGGGCGGATTTCAAAGACGAGTTCGTCGTGGACTTGCATGATGAGGCGCAGGTCGTCGCGGGTTGTCGCTGCGCGGTTTGTTTGCTGCCCCCACCCCGGCCCTCCCCCACGGGGGAGGGGGGTTGTGTTGGGGATGCCCGCTGTTTCGGAGAAGAGGGAGGTTGTATTTGGCAGGGGTGCCAGTCCCAGTTCGCGGTCGATGGCGAGCATGGCGCGTTTGATGATGTCGGCGGCGCTGCCCTGCATCGGTGCGTTGATGGCAAGGCGTTCGCTGGCTTGGCGCCGTTGCGGGTTTTTGCTGTTGATGTCCGGCAGGTAGAGGCGGCGGCCGAGTAGGGTTTCGACGTAGCCTTGTTTGTGCGCCGCTTCGCGTGTCGCGTCCATGTAGTCGCGTACTTTCGGGTAGCGCGCGAAGTAGGTGTCGATGTAGTCGGCGGCTTGGCCGCGCGGGATGTTCAGTTGGCGCGCGAGGCCGAAGGCGCTCATGCCGTAGATGAGGCCGAAGTTGATGGCTTTAGCATCGCGGCGCTGTTCGCGGCTAACCGCTTCGGGCGCGACGCCGAAGATTTCGGCAGCGGTCGCGCGGTGGATGTCGTCGCCTCTGGCGAAGGCGGCGAGCAGGCCGGGGTCGGCGGAGAGGTGCGCCATGATGCGCAGCTCGATTTGTGAGTAGTCGGCGGCGAGGATTTGCCAGCCGTCTTCTGCGATGAAGGCGCGGCGGATGCGGCGGCCTTCGTCGCTGCGCACCGGGATGTTTTGCAGGTTGGGGTCGCTCGATGAGAGGCGGCCGGTGCTGGTGACGGCCTGGTGGTAGCTGGTGTGGATGCGTCCGGTCTGCGGGTTGATGAGTTCGGGCAGGCGGTCGGTGTAGGTGGTTTTGAGTTTGGAGAGGCCGCGATGCTCCAGGATGAGGCGCGGCAGTTCGGCGCCGTGGCTTTCGGCGAGTTCGGCCAGCACTTCTTCGTTGGTGCTGGGCTGGCCTTTCGGTGTTTTGCGCAGCACGGGCAGGCCGAGTTGGTCGTAGAGGATTTCTTGTAATTGTTTGGGGGAGCCGAGGTTGAAGGGGCTGCCGGCGAGTGCGTGCGCGGCTTGTTCGAGGGATGCGAGTTGTGCGCTGATTTCGACGCTTTGTGCGGCGAGCGCTGCCGGGTCGATGCGCACCCCGGTCGCTTCGATTTTGTAGAGGAGTTCGGCCAGCGGCATTTCGAGGTCGCGGTAAAGGGCGTCGAGGCGCGGCGCGGCGGCGAGTTTGGGTGCGAGGTGGTTTTTCAGGCGCAGGGTGATGTCGGCGTCTTCGCAGGCGTAGTCGGTGGCGATTTCCAGCGGGATTTGGTCGAAGGTGAGTTGTTTCGCGCCTTTGCCCGCGATGTCTTCAAAGGTGGTGGTTTGGTGGTTCAAGTAGTAGTCGGCGAGGTCGTCGAGGTTGTGGCGGGTGGCGGTGCTGTCGGTGATGTAGCTCATCAGCATGGTGTCGTCTTTGACGCCGCGCAGTTCGATGCCGGCGCGGGCGAGGACGTGGCGGTCGTATTTGTGGTGCTGGCCGCTTTTCGGCGGGGCGTCCGCTTCGAGCAGGGGTTTGAGGCGGGCGAGCGCGGCTTCGTAGGGCAGGTTGGCGCTCAACTGGTGCGCCAGCGGCAGGTAGTACGCTTCACCGGGCACGGGCGCGAGGCTGATGCCGACGAGGTTGGCGCGCATGTAGTCGAGGCTGTCGGTTTCGCTGTCGATGGCGTAGCCGTCGCTGTTTTTGAGGCGGTCGATGAGGGTGTCGAGTTCGTCCAGGGTGGTGATGGCGCGGTAGTGGGTGGCGACGGGCGCGGGCGGCGGCGCGGTGGGGGTTTTCAGGTATTGTGCTTTGATGCTGGCGAGTTCGTAGGTGTCGCAGAGGGCAGCGAGTTTGTCCGGCTGGCGCGGTTGTAGCGCAAGGTCGGCGATGCGGGTGTTGAGCTCAAGCGCGGTGTTGATGGTGGCGAGTTGTTGTGAGAGGCGCAGGGTGTCGAGTCCGGCGCGCAGGTTTTCGCCGATTTTGCCGGGGATTTTGGTCGCGTTGTCGATGATGTTGTCGATGTTCTGGTATTCGGCCAGCCATTTGGCGGCGGTCTTCGGCCCGACTTTCGGCACGCCGGGGATGTTGTCCGAGGTGTCGCCGACCAGCGCAAGGAAGTCAATCACCTGGTCGGCGCGCAGCGCATCGACTTTGAAGCGGTCGGCGATGTTGGCGGTGGTGGTGACGGCGTTTTTCATGGTGTCGAGCAGGGTGATGTCGGCGTGGGTGAGCAGTTGCGCCATATCCTTGTCGCCGCTGGATATCACGACTTGATAGTGTTCGGCGAGCGCCTGCATGGCGAGGGTGCCGATGACGTCGTCGGCTTCGACGCCGGGTTCGATGATGAGCGGGAAGCCAAGCGCTTCGATGAGGCGGTGCAGCGGCTCGATTTGGACGCGCAGGTCGTCCGGCATCGGCGGGCGGTGCGCCTTGTAGGCGGGGTAGAGTTCGTGGCGGAAGGTTTTGCCCGGCGCGTCGAAGACGACGCCGAAGTAGGCGGGTTGGTGGTCGTCGTAGAGTTTGGCGAGCATTTTGATGACGCCGTGCAGCGCGCCGGTGGGGTGGCCGTCGCGGTTGGTGAGCGGCGGCAGGCCGTGAAAGGCGCGGAAAAGGTAGGACGAGCCGTCCACGAGGACGACGAGGTGATTCGGGTCGGGCTGGTGCATGGGGGTTCCGTTTGTGGTGGGCGGGGCTTTGCGGCAGAATGGCGCGCTTTCCCGCAGGCGCGCTATTGTTTGGGCGCCCCGGGTGCTTGTCAATTTTTTAAGGAGTGTTTTATGGGCAAACGGCGTCCGCCGAAGGAGTTGCACCCGGACAATGGTGCGCACGGTATGCAGGGTGAGGCATGGCGGGTATTCCGCATCATGTCGGAATTTGTCGAGGGGTTTGAGAAGCTGGCGGTGATTGCGCCGTCGGTGAGCATTTTTGGCTCGGCGCGGATTCACGCGGAGCATCCGGTGTACCGGCAAACGCAGGAAATCGCCAAACGCCTGTCGGACGCGGGCTTTTCCGTGGTTTCCGGCGGCGGCCCCGGCGTGATGGAGGCGGCAAACAAGGGCGCGTATGAGGGCGCCAAGGGGCTGTCGGTCGGGCTGAATATCCAGTTGCCGCATGAGCAGTCATCGAACGAGTTTCAGGATATTTCGCTGGAATTTCGCCACTTTTTCTCGCGCAAGGTGATGTTCGTCAAATACGCCAACGCTTATGTCGTCATGCCCGGCGGCTTCGGCACGCTGGACGAGCTGGCGGAAATCCTCGTGCTGATTCAGACCGGCAAGAGCCGCAAGATTCCGGTGATTCTCGTCGGCAGCGCTTTCTGGCGCGGCCTGCTGGCGTGGATGGAAGAAACGATGGTCGCGCAAGGCCTCATCAAGGCAGAGGATATGCGGCTGATGACGCTGGTCGATGACGCCGACGCGGTCATCGCCGCCATTTTGGATTTCTACGAAGGCCGCGCCTTTGCCCCCAGCGCCGAGGAGGAGAAGCTGCTGCGGCATTTGTGAGCCAGAAAAAACCCCGCCTCGGCGGGGTTTTTTGGTTTCAATTTGCGCGCGCGCCCAATGCCGTCAGCAGCGCTTTCTGGTCGCTGCCGAGCGGGGCGGCGGGGGCTTTGCCAAGGGCGGCGCGCTGTTCCGCCAACTGGCGTTGCAGGGCGGCGATGGCGGCCGCGTCTGCGCCCGTCTCCGCCAGGTAATTGAGGCGGTAATCGAGCGCGTTTTCCGCCGCCTTGAGCGCGCGGTTGCCACCATCGAGCAGGTCGCGGCAGAGCGCTTCCAGCGCGGCGAGCAGCTCCAGCGCGCCCTGTTCGCCGTTTTCGTCGTCGTTTTTGTCCCAGAGGTAGTCCATCAGGCGGTCTTGCAGCGCGGTGGCCAGCGCCGGGTCGGGCCCGCCCTGCCAGCTTTGCGCGATGAGTTCGCGCGCCTGCGCGAGGATGTCGTCGCCGTCGTGTTTGACGAGGAAGCCGATGACTGCCGGGTCGCGCGTCAGCGGGTAGAGGTTCCAGGCGGCGAGCGCCGCGGGGGTTTTGTGCTTCATGACGGGTTCCTTTTATGTTTTTGTTGTGGGGGTGGCGCGGTTTAGGCGTCGTCTTCGTCGAGGTCGCGGCCCACGGGGGCGACCGGCTCGCCACGGATGATGGCGGCGATGTCGTCCGCCATCCGGATGTCATAGGCGTGTCCGATTTCGATAGCCTGCTGGTTTTGGAATGGCCCCAGCTTGGGGTCATAAATGCGCGCCTGTTCGACCATTTTGTGGCGGTCGGTATGGAAGTAGTAATAGGCGATATGGTCGGCAATATCATTTTTTATGCCGAGCAGTTTCAGGGCGCCTTTGCCCGCACGGACGGACGCATCAAACAATTCGCGGACAATTTCATTTGCACCCGCCTGATAGAGCGCAAAGGTATGGAGGCGGTCAAAGGCGCGGGCGACGATTTTAATGTTCGGGTTAATCTCGCGGGCGAAGCGGACGATTTGCAATGCCTGTTCGCGGTTATCGATGGCGACGACAATCATGCAGGCGTTTTCAATACCGGCGGCAATAAGCAACTCATGCCGCGAGGCATCGCCAAAATGGGTTTTGACGCCGTATTGGGTAAAGCCCTGAACCTGTACCGGATCCAAATCAATAATGGTGGTTCCGTATCCGCTCATTTGTATCATTCTTTGAATGTGCTGGCCGAATCTGCCCATGCCGATGATTAGAACCGGTTTTTGTTCTTCGATGGTATCGGCTTCGCGCTCGGCGGCGCTTTCTTTTTTGGCAAAACGGTTATGCAAAAGAATGACCAGCGGCGTTAAGACCATGGAAAGAACAACGGTCGCGGTCATGGTCGCGTTATCGGCATCGGTAATGACGCCGTTATTGACCGCTGCGGCAAAGAGGACGAAAGCAAATTCACCGCCCTGCGCCATAATTACCGCGCGGTCGAGCGCATCGGCATGACTGCTTTTGGCGAGGCGCGCGACGAAATAGATACACGCCGCTTTCATTGCCATCAAGGCGATGACGCCGGTTGAAACCAGCAGCCAGTGTTGCGCCACCACTTTCAAATCCAGCGACATCCCGACGCCGAGGAAAAAGAGGCCGAGCAGCAGGCCACGGAAGGGCTCAATATCGGCTTCAAGCTGGTGGCGGAAGGAGGATTCGGAGAGCAGGACGCCCGCGACAAACGCGCCCATCGCCATCGACAGCCCGCCCGCTTCCATCAGCAGCGCCGCGCCGA
>NZ_CALJAH010000072.1 GCF_938028185.1 uncultured Cardiobacterium sp.
CTGCTGGCGCGGCTGATTTGGGTGCATGGTTGAGTGCATCCGGATACGAAAACCCCGCCGCAATGGCGGGTTTTTGCTGCGGAAACACGGGCAGGACGTTTACACAATCCCCTGCGCCAGCATCGCGTCCGCCACCTTGACGAAACCGGCGACGTTCGCGCCCTGGACATAGTTGATGCTGCCATCGTCGCGTTTGCCGTAGCGCAGGCAGGATTCATGAATGGCCGCCATGATGCCGTGCAGGCGGTTATCGACTTCCTCGCGCGTCCACGAGAGGCGAATGGCGTTCTGGCTCATTTCCAGGCCGGAAGTGGCGACGCCGCCCGCGTTGCTCGCCTTGCCCGGCGCGTAGAGAATGCCTGACTGGAGGAAGACGTCGGTCGCTTCCAGCGTGGAGGGCATATTCGCGCCCTCGGCGACGCAACGGCAGCCGTTGGCAAGCAGCTTTTTCGCATCACTTTCATCCAGTTCGTTTTGCGTGGCGCAGGGCAGGGCGATGTCGGCCGGCACACCCCAGGGGCGTTCTCCGGCGAAAAATTCCAGCCCCTGCTCCTTGGCATAAACCGCGAGGCGCTCGCGCCGTACCTCTTTCAGCTCAAACAGCGCTTGCAGTTGCGCCTCGGTCATGCCGCTGTCGGCGAAACGGACGAAACCGCCGGAATCGGAAACGGTCAGCACCTTCGCCCCGCGCTGCATCGCGCGCTCGGCGGCGTACTGGGCGACGTTGCCGGAGCCGGAGATGAGTACCCGTTTGCCGCCAAAATCCTCGCCGCGCGTTTGCAGCATATGCTCGGTGAAATACACCAGGCCGTAGCCGGTGGCTTCCGGGCGGATGAGACTGCCGCCGTAGGTAAGCCCCTTGCCGGTCAGTACCGAAGTGAAGCCGTTGGTCAGGCGCTTGTACTGGCCGAAGAGGAAGCCGATTTCGCGGCCACCGACGCCAATATCACCGGCGGGGACGTCCGTATCCGCACCGATGTGGCGGAACAGCTCGCTCATGAACGACTGGCAAAAGCGCATCACTTCGCCGTCGCTCTTGCCTTTGGGGTCAAAATCCGAGCCGCCCTTGGCACCGCCCATCGGTAGCGTCGTCAGCGCGTTTTTGAAGACCTGCTCGAAGGCGAGGAATTTCAGCACGCCCAAATCAACCTGCGGGTGGAAGCGCAGCCCGCCCTTGTACGGGCCGATGGCAGAGCTCATCTGCACGCGGTAGCCGCGATTGACCTGCACCACACCGCGGTCATCCACCCACGGTACGCGGAAAATGATGACGCGCTCCGGCTCGACAATGCGCTCCAGCAGCGACTGCCCGGTGTAGCGCGGGTTTTCTGCGAGGAAGCCTTCGAGACTGGCGAAGACTTCCTGCACCGCCTGGTGGAAGACGGGCTGGCCGGGGTCGCGTTGCTGGATGCGGGCAAACAGTTTCATCAGAATGTTTTGGGGCATAGGTTATCTCCTCTAAATAAAGCCAAAAAAACAGCAGAAAATGCTGCTGTGGATGCAATATAAAGTGTTTTTCGCCAAAGTCCAACAAAAAATTGCCGCTGCGGGTTAGGGGCTGTTTACAATTCATGGTAACGAACTGATTTTATTAGAAATGCGCAAAAGGCTTAAAATCAACGTTTCTATTCAAAATCAATGTATTACGCTCAATTGTAAACACCCCCTAGGGCGTGTTTGCAATTCATTTTGTATGCCGTCGCTAACGCGGCTTGTTTGCTGCCCCCACCCCAGCCCTCCCCCACGGCACTACTGTCCGGAATAAAACCGGACGCCCACAAAAAAGGGTTGCAGGCTCCCG
>NZ_CALJAH010000073.1 GCF_938028185.1 uncultured Cardiobacterium sp.
TTCAGACAACCATAAAAGCCGTAGCGTGGGCTTTGCCCACGAAAAACATCAGCAAAAAGGTCGTCTGAAACCCCAAATCCCGTTTCAGACAACCATAAAAGCAAAAGCCCGCACACCCCAAAACCAAGGGCCTGACTACAAAGAAGAGAAAACCACCCCAAGCGTCCGAACCCTGTTCAGACCGCCTTCCTGTATTCAGGCATATTCCGACCCACCAAGCCCCGAGCAGGTACGATATGCTGAAATTCATCATCCGCCGCATACTTTCCGCCATCCCCACCATGCTGGTCCTGATTACCGTCTCATTCTTCATGATGCGGCTCGCACCCGGCAGCCCCTTCACCGGCGACAAAAACGTACCGCCCGCCGTACTGGCCAACATCGAAGCCAAATACCACCTGAACGACCCGATGTACCTGCAATACTTCAACTATCTCAAACAACTCGCCCACGGCGACCTCGGCCCCTCGTTCAAATACAAAGACTACAACGTCAACGAGCTGCTCGCCCAAGCTCTGCCCGTCTCCGTCGAACTGGGCGTGTACGCCTTCATCGTCTCCACCGTCTTGGGCGTACTCATGGGCACCATCGCCGCACTCAGGCGCAACACATGGGCGGACTACACCATCATGACCGCCGCCATGACCGGCATCGTCGTCCCCAGCTTCGTCAAAGCCCCCATCATGATTTTCATCTTCGCCATCACCCTCAAATGGCTGCCCGCCGGCGGCTGGAATGACGGCTCGTTGACCAGCCTCATCCTGCCCGTCGCCGCCCTCTCCATCGGCTATGTCGCAGGCCTCGCCCGCATCACGCGCGGCGCGATGATAGAAGTGTTGAACAGCCCCTACATCCGCACCGCCCGCGCCAAAGGATTATCAATGAACAGCATCGTCCTGCGCCACGCACTGCGTCCCGCCATGCTGCCCATCCTCTCCTATCTCGTTCCTGCCTTCGTCGGCATCATCACCGGCGCCATCGTCATCGAAAGCGTCTTCGGACTGCCCGGCATCGGACAACTCTTCGTCAACGGCGCGCTCAACCGCGACTACGGCATGATCTTGGGGCTGACCATCCTCGTCGGCGTACTGACCATCGTCTTCAACGCCATACTCGACATCCTCTACGCCCTGATCGACCCCAAAATCCGCTATTAAAAGCAAAAAAAGGTCGTCTGAAAACCGGTTTTGCCGTTTTCAGACGACCCCGAACAAAACAACGGAGAACACCATGCTATTCAACAAGAAAAATTCCCGCGCTATAGCAGACGCAGCCGAACAGGCACAAGTACACGGACGCAGCCTGTGGCAGGACGCATGGCGGCGTTTCAGCAACAACAAAGCCGCCCTGTGTAGCGTCTTCATCCTTGCCGCCATCACCCTCTTCGTTGTCGCCGCCCCCTGGGTCAGCACCTACACCTACGACTACACCGACTGGGACAACATGCAAATCCCGCCTTCCTTCGCCACCCGCCACTACTTCGGCACCGACCTGCTCGGACGCGACCTCCTCACCCGAGCCGCCGCCGGCGGACGCATTTCTCTGCTCATCGGCATTGCAGGCGCGCTCGTCGCCGTCGTCATCGGCACGCTCTACGGCGCGCTCGCAGGCTTTTTCGGCGGCAAACTCGACTCCGTCATGATGCGCCTGCTCGAAATCCTCAACGCCTTCCCCTTCATGTTCTTCGTCATCCTCCTCACCACCTTCTTCGGGCGCAACCTCTTCCTCATCTTCGTCGCCATCGGACTCGTCTCATGGCTGGACGTCGCCCGCATCGTCCGCGGACAAACCCTCAGCCTCAAACACAAAGAATTCGTCGAAGCCGCCCGCATCACAGGCGTATCCCGCCGCCGCATCGTTACCCGCCACATCATCCCCAACGTACTCGGCGTCGTCATGGTTTACGCCTCCCTGCTCGTCCCCGGCATGATCATGTTCGAATCCTTCCTCAGCTTCCTCGGATTGGGCGTACAAGAACCCAAAACCAGTTGGGGTTCCATGCTCCAAGAGGGCGCAGCCTCCATGGAAGCCGCCCCGTGGCAGCTCCTCGTCCCCTGCTTCTTCCTCGTCGCCACCCTCTTCTGCTTCAACTTCATCGGCGACGGCCTGCGCGACGCACTCGACCCCAAAGACCGCTGACACACACAACGAGGACACACCCATGACCACCCCATTACTCACCGTCGAAAACCTCGATATCCGTTTCCAACTCCACGACAAAACCGTCCACGCCGTGCGCAACATCAGCTTCAAAGTCGCCAAAGGCGAAACCCTCGCCCTCGTCGGCGAATCCGGTTCAGGCAAATCCGTTACCGCCATGTCCCTCATGCGCCTTTTGCCCGAAAACAGCACCCTTTACGGACAAGACTCGCGCATCACCTTCGACGGCACATCCATCCTCGACGCAGACGAAAAAACCCTCCGCAGCCTGCGCGGCGGATGCATCAGCTTCATCTTCCAAGAGCCCATGACCTCGCTGAACCCCTTCATGAAAATCGGCACCCAGCTCATGGAAGCCCTGCGCGTCCACAACAAAACCATCACCCGCAAAGCCGCCCGCGAACGCATCCTCGACCTCCTCAACCGCGTCGGCATCCGCGAAGCAGAACGTCGTCTGAAACAATACCCCCACGAATTCTCAGGCGGCCAGCTCCAGCGCATCATGATCGCCATGGCGCTGCTCAACGAGCCCTCCCTGCTCATCGCCGACGAACCCACCACCGCCCTCGACGTCACCATCCAGGCAGAAATCCTCGACCTCCTCCACGACCTCCAAAAACAAATGGGCATGGCGATAATCTTCATCACCCACGACCTCGGACTCGCCGAACACTACTCCGAAACCGTCTGCGTCATGAAAGACGGCGAAATCGTCGAGCGCGGCAAAATCAAACAAGTTTTCGCCAACCCATCCCACCCCTACACCGCCCAACTCATCCACTCCGTCCCCAAAGGCATGAAAGACCCCGTAGAAGGCAACCCGCCCGAGCTCATCCGTGCCGACAACATCAACGTCCACTTCACCCTCAAACACAACTTCTTCGGCAAACCCCTCAAAACCTTCCACGCCGTCAAAAACATCAGCCTCGCCATCCGCCAAGGCGAAACCGTCGGCATCGTCGGCGAATCCGGTTCCGGCAAATCCACACTCGGCAAAGCCATCATGCAAATGCTCCCCTACCAAGGCAGCATACACTTCGACGGCAGCGACCTCGCCGCCCTCAGCCCCGAGCGCGCGCGCCAGCTCAAAGCCGAACGCCAAATCGTCTTCCAAGACCCCTACGGCTCACTCTCCCCCCGCCTCACCGTCGGTGAAATCATAGGCGAAGGCCTCACCGTCCACCGCCCCGAAATGACCAAAGCCCAACGCACCGAACTCGTCCTTAAAGTCCTGGACGAAGTCTCCCTGCCCGCCGACGCCCTCAACCGTTACCCGCACGAATTCTCAGGCGGACAACGCCAACGCATCGCCATCGCCCGCGCCCTCATCCTGCGGCCCAAGTTCATCCTCCTCGACGAACCCACCTCCGCCCTCGACCGCTCCGTCCAAATCAAAGTCGTCGAACTGCTGCGCGGACTCCAAACCAAATACGGACTGACCTACATCTTCATCAGCCACGACCTCTCCGTTGTCCGCGCTGTCAGTGACAACGTCGCCGTCATGCAGCACGGAGAACTCGTCGAATACGGCAGCGCAGACCAAATCTTCCACCAACCGCAGAAAGACTACACCAAACGCCTCATCAACGCCGCCTTCGACCTCTGACCCAAGGTCGTCTGAAACCCAACGTAGAGTGGGCTCCG
>NZ_CALJAH010000074.1 GCF_938028185.1 uncultured Cardiobacterium sp.
CCCGTTCATGAGGGTGGAAAAGGTATGGCGCCAGCCGTGCGAGGTGGTGTTGATGCCGTGGCGCTTCATCGCATTGAGCGCGGCGGCGGTGGTGACGGGTCGCCCGGTGGTGGCGTTGTGGAAGACGTGCGCGGTGTGGCCGGTGAGCGGGCGCAGGCTTTCGAGGATGGCTTGCGCCTGTGTCGGAATGGGGCAAAGGTGTTCGCGCCGCATCTTCATCGCCTCCTTGCCCTTGCGGATGGTATCGCCTTCGATTCCCGCCATTCCAGCCCTGCCAGTTCATCGGGGCGCAGTACCAGATAGGGGAGCAGGCGCAGATAGGCGCGCACCAGCGGGAAGGCGGGCAGGCGGTCAATGGCGAGCAGGGCGTCGCCGATGTCTTCCGGGGTGGTGAGGTGGCGCATCGGGTTGGCGGCCACGGCGGGAGCGGTCAGTTCACGCGCCACGTTGTACTGAAGCAGTCCGATGGTTACGCCGTGGCGCCAGGATTTCCCTGATGAGGGCGAGGGATTTGCTGGCGGTCTCCCGCCGGGTTTCGGCGATTTGGCGGATGTGATCGCGCACTTCTAGCGCGGTAATGGTCTCGCTTTGCCGCTGCCCAAAGGCGGGCAGGATGTGATTTTTCAGCATGAGGCTGTGGCGTTTCAGGGTGGCGGGGGCGCAGTCCTTCTTTTCGTGCAGCCAGTCAGCGGCGAGGTTGGCAAAAATGCGCAGGCTGGTACCGTCGGCCATGCAGGCGTCTTCCCTGGCCGCTTCCTTTGCTTCCTTCTTGTGGGCGTTGGGGTCAATGCCCGCCTTTAGCTGCGCCTTGAAAGAGGCATGGGCGAGACGGGCGTCTTTCAGGGCAACGGCGGGATAGACGTCAAAGCTGGCGGTCTTCTTTTGCTGTCGAAGCGGTAGGCGGCGCGCCAGTATCGCCCCTTGGCGGTAACGTGCAGGTAGAGACCGCCGCCGTCGGCGTGTTTTCCTTCGCCCGCATTACGGCATTTCGTGTTGGTGAGTTTGCCCATTTTTCTGCCCTGTTGGTATTTTTCGCGGGCATCTTAAAAACTACCAACAAAAATGCCAACAAAAATGTTGGTATGCGGTGGTTTTTCCTGATAGCCGCAGAGGGCGGGAAACAGGATTAACCCGTGGTTATTTCAGGCAAAAAGAAAGCGCCTGATAGGCGCTGATTGGTGTGATTGGAGGCTGGGGTCGGAATCGAACCGGCGTCCACGGATTTGCAATCCGCTGCATAACCACTTTGCTACCCAGCCTTAGAAATTAGAAGAGCCTCAAATGAGGCTCTAAGGAATTTGGAGCGGGAAACGAGATTCGAACTCGCGACCCCAACCTTGGCAAGGTTGTGCTCTACCACTGAGCTATTCCCGCGTTGTTGTGTGGCGCGCATTATAGCGGCGTTTTGGGAGCGGTCAAGCGACGTTTTGTGTTTTTTTTCGTCTTTTGACCGCTTTTTTATTCAGTTTGCTGTTTTCCCGTGGTTTTGTGCGGATTAGTCCTGTTTTTCTTCGTCGTGGTTGAGGTAGCCGCGCAGTAGCCAGATTTGTACCAGCATGAACAGCAGGGTGCCACCGGCGCTGCCCCAGAGTTTGAAGCCGACCCAGAAGTCGTCGGAGAAGCCGTAGGCGATGACGAGATTCAGCGCCGCCATCAGGATGAAGTAAAGCGCCCAGATAAGATTCAGACGGCGCCAAAGGGCGTCCGGCATGGTGAGAACGCTGCCGAGCATTTTCTGGATGAGGTTGGTTTTGCCCTGCCATTGGGTGACAAGCAGGGCGACGGCGAAGGCGAGGTAAACGATGCTCGGTTTCCATTTGATGAACATCGGATTTTTCAGGATGAGGGTGATGCTGCCGAGGACGAGGATGGCGATGGCGGTCAGCCAGTGTTGTTTGCTGACCGGTTTTTTGCGTCCACGCAGCCAGAGGAGTTGCAGCACGGTGCCAATCATGAGGACGGCGGTCGCCCAGTAGAGCGCCTGTTCGCCGTGTCCGCTCCATTTGGCGGCAAGGTAGGCGGCGATAAAGCCGATGACGGGGAGGATTTCTTGCATGGTTGTTCCAGGTGTTCAGGGATTGCGGCGGTGCGCGGCGGCGACCGCCAGCGCGGTGATTTCCTGCACGCCAGCAGCGGCGAGGGTGCGCGCGGCTTCGCGCAGGGTTGCGCCGCTGGTGACGACGTCATCAACCAGCAGCAGGCGTGGCGGCAGGTCGCCGCACACGGCAAAGGCGCCACGGATGTTGCGCCGTCTGGCGGCGTGGGTGGGCAGGCTCGATTGCGGCACGCGCCCGGCTTTGGCAAATACGCCTTCGCCGATGAGCGGGACGCCAAGCAGGCGGGCGGCGGCACGCGCCGGGTAAAGGGTCTGGTTGTAGCCGCGCTGGCGCAGGCGTTTGACGGAAACGGGCATGGCGACGACGGCATCAACGGCGACCGGATGCGCGCGCAACAGGCGGCAGGTTTCGTCTTCCAGCACGCGCAGCGCGCGGCGGTCGGCCTGATATTTGCCGCGCAGGATGATGTCGCGCACGTCTTCGGTGAATTGCCAGCGCACCAGCAGCCGCTGGTAGGCGGGTGGCCGTTGCAGGCAGGCGCCGCAGGGATAGCGTTCGTCGGCGACGCCGTTGGCGCAGGTCGGGCAATGTTTGCCGACAGACGGCAGGCGGTCGGCGCAGGCATCACAAAGGCCGATCACTTCGGGCGCGCCGCAGGTGAGGCAACGCGGGCGGATGAAGCGGGTCAGCCAGCGGGCAATCATGCGGCGGCGATGCGCGCCAGCAGGGTGTTGTGTAGGTAGGTGTTGGCGGCGACGATGTTGCCGGAATCGAGCATGGTATGCCCGCCGGCGAGGTCGGTGACAATCGCCCCCGCTTCTTGCGCGATGAGGATGCCGGCGCAGATGTCCCACGGTTTCAGCCCCATTTCAAAGAAGCCATCGACACGGTTGGCGGCAACGAAACACAAATCGAGCGAAGCTGAACCGAGGCGGCGCACGTCGGCGATTTCCTCCAGCACCGATTGCAGCATCGCGTACTGGCGCGGCATCAGCTCGGGGTAGCGGAAGGGAAAACCGGTGGCGACGATGGCGCGACCACCATCGCGCAGGACGCTGACCCGCAGCTTGCGCCCGTTCAGCTGCGCGCCTTCGCCACGCGCGGCGGTGAACCATTCTTCCGTCGCCGGGTTATAAACGATGCCCATCTCCGGTTTGCCGCGCTTGACCAGGCCGATGGAAACGGCGAACTGCGGCAGGCCGTGCAGAAAGTTGGTGGTGCCGTCCAGCGGGTCAATCACCCAGCAAAATTCGCTTTCTTCAGCGCGGGCGCGGGTTTCGCCCGATTCTTCGCCGAGAAAATCGTGCTGTGGGTACTTGTCGAGCAGGATATTCTTGATGACCTCTTCGGCGCGCCGGTCAACGACGCTGACCAGATCGCCGCGCCCCTTTTCTTCAATCTGGATTTGGTCGAGCTGGCGCAGCCCCATTTGCAGAATTTTGCCCGCTTCCTCGGCGGCACGACGCGCGATGGTAAGTGTTGGATTTATAGCCATTTTTGTACCTCTTGAACTGTAAAGCGGCGGCATTGTAGCAGTATCAACACTTTTCGCGGGCAGAAAAAAACCCCGCATAATCATGCGGGGCAATAATCATCATGAGGCAATGTGACAGTTAGCATTAGCTGTTCCGTCGGAGCGAATAATAGGAGTTCTTGTTTGCATAATCAAGACTTTTATGGTGCTTGATGAGAATCTTTGCGTAATACACTGTTAATTAATAGATAAATAGAAGGCAAAAACAGAGAAAAACGGCAGATTTAGAGATTTTGGCCACACGCCTGCCGCAAACCCCGTAGAACGGAACGTACAAAGTTGTATCTCCCGCCCCTTTTGGGTGTGTTCTGTGTAATGCAGAACTGTAAAAATAGTGCGCCATAACCATGCCAAGACTCAGGGCTACCGCATACTGGACAAAGCCCACACAACTCCACTATAATTCGCCGCCTTCGGAGAGATGGCAGAGTGGTTTAATGCACCGGTCTTGAAAACCGACGGGGGTTAACGCCCTCCCAGGGTTCGAATCCCTGTCTCTCCGCCACATTCAAAAGCAAATGCACCCAGCCGGGTGCTTTTTTTGCACTTGAGACCAGTAATTGCGGGAATCTTTCACTCGTTTGCGTCCATTTGTCTGCACTTGAAACCGGCAAAATCCTGTTGTAACCAAACTTTTTTGCGGTAGTCTATGCGGTAACGTTTGCCGTTACTGCGAAGATTAGTACATCATGCTCAAAAATGTTGTGCCGCTTACCGCAATACAGATGAGAACGCCGAGTAACGGCAGCCCTGCCCTTCCCTAGAGGCTGTTTACAATTTGTCATAACATGATGATTTCATTCGCAGGTTTGGTTAAGGCCTGTTTACCATTCAGCGTAAACACGCCCAAGCCAATGCGGTTGCGTGGCGACGATTTTGTGAGCTACATC
>NZ_CALJAH010000075.1 GCF_938028185.1 uncultured Cardiobacterium sp.
GTTGTACGGGGTTTTACCCCGGGAAACGGGAGCCTGCAACCCTTTTTTGTGGGCGCCCTGTTTTATTCCGGACAGTAGTGCTCCCCCACGGGGGAGGGCGCCATTTGGCGGAGGAATGGCTGCGCCAGCATCCGCGCTATGGAAGGAAGATGCCGCACCTTCGGAAAAACTGCGCCACACCGCCGGTTTTATCCACGCTGCCGCCCTTCGCCGCCGCCCGCCCGCCCTGTATAATGCGCACCGTTATTTTTCCGCTAACATCTTGAATCATCATTGGGTATTTCATG
The DNA here is from genome assembly GCF_938028185.1 of uncultured Cardiobacterium sp. Classification (GTDB taxonomy): domain Bacteria; phylum Pseudomonadota; class Gammaproteobacteria; order Cardiobacteriales; family Cardiobacteriaceae; genus Cardiobacterium. The sequence continues at coordinate 288 of NZ_CALJAH010000075.1, forward strand.
AATTTCCTGCATAAACGGCTTCAGCGCGCGGCCAGTCCCGCCGGGTTTGAGCGGCTGTCGGCAAGGGTGCTGCCGTGGCTCGCGCCGCTGGCGTGGGCGCTGCTCGCGCTCGGCACCGTCTGGGGGCTGGCGTTTGCGCCGATGGATTATCAGCAGAAGAACAGTTTTCGCATTATTTACATCCATGTACCGGCGGCGATGTTGTCGATGAGTATTTATGTGTTGCTTGCGCTGGCCTCATTGCTGTTTTTTGTCTGGCGCAGCCGCATCGCCGCCTTTTTCGCCCGCGCCGCCGCCCCGTATGGCGCGCTGATGACCGCCGTCGCCCTCGCCACCGGCGCGATTTGGGGCAAGCCCACCTGGGGCACGTTCTGGACGTGGGACGCGCGTCTGACTTCCGAGCTGATTCTGCTTTTTTTGTATCTCGCTTATATGTTGTTGCAGGCGAGTATTGAGGAGCGCGACCAGGCCGACCGCCTCGCCGCCATTCTCGCCATTGTCGGCGTGATTAACATCCCCATCATTCATTATTCGGTGCTGTGGTGGAATTCGCTGCATCAGGGCGCGACGCTTTTCCGCGCCGGGGGGCCGTCCATTGACGGCGCGATGCTCTGGCCGCTTATCGTGATGCTGCTCGCGTTTTATGCGCTGTTTGCGGTGTATATTCTGCGCGGCGTCGGCAATTTGATTCTGGAAGCCCGCATCCGGCGGCAGTTGGAGGGTTCATGAGTTTTGCCAGCCTAAGCGAGTTTTTCCGCATGGGGACGCACGGCGTGTACGTCTGGACGGCTTATGGCCTGACGCTCGCCGCCCTCGTCACCATTCATATATACGTCTGCCGCCGCCAACGCCGCCTGCGCCAAACCCTCGCAACCCTGAAACGCCACGATGACGCCCGCTAGAAAGAAACGCCTCACCCTCATCAGCCTGATTTTCGCCAGCTTCGCCGCTGCCGTCGCCCTCCTGCTCTACGCGATGCAAAATGACTTGAACCACTACTACTCGCTACAAAGCGTCGCCGAAAAGGCGGTGCCGCTGGAGCAGCCCGGCATCCGCGTCGGCGGCATGGTCGAGGAGCATTCGCTCACGCGCGAGGGCGACAGCCTTACCGTGCGTTTTCGCATCACCGATTTTCAGCATCCGTCGCTTGCCGTCACTTACACCGGCATCCTGCCCGACCTGTTCCGCGAGAAACAGGGGGTGATTGCGCGCGGCACCCTCGGCGCGGACGGCGTTTTCCGCGCTGACGAAATCCTTGCCAAGCACGACGAAAACTACCTGCCGCCGGAAGTGAAGGCGGACATGGAACGCAGCGGCTACCAGCACCAGAGCCAACAATGATCGTCGAAACCGGACACTACGCCCTCTGGCTCGCGGGTGCGATTGCGCTGTTGCAAGCCATCCTGCCGACCTTCT
>NZ_CALJAH010000076.1 GCF_938028185.1 uncultured Cardiobacterium sp.
AACGGGTTTTCGCCGGGTGTCGCGCCCAGTATAATTTCTTCAACTGCCTGTTTCTCCGTTGGGTCTATTAACCCGGATATTTCACTTAAATTACCGGACATTATTGCCTTGAAGGTTTTACTGCCGGGATAAGTAATTTCTCTGTGTTCGCTATTTAAACTGGCTTTTTTAGGATCTGTTATGTCTCCCCTGCCCCATTCGATGATTTTTCTGTAAGTACCGGGTGCTCTTTGTTTCAGTTGACCTATATGATCCCGTACAGGACTGGCGCATTGATGACTAAAACGTTCTATTTCTCCACGCAAATCCTTGTTGGTTACTTCCGAAGTTTTGAGTACCATTGCAAAATCGCGTACTGAAGGGGCGCAGGGCATGGCCTGATAAATCACGTTATTGGTACCGGAGGCAATACGCATCGCCAGCGATGGCAACAATGGTACTTTGCCACCCTCGGAAACATCAAAACCGTAAAATTCTTTCAGCTTGGCTGGTGCATTTTTTATTTTCCATTGCTGGTAGGAATTGAGTTTGTCAGGCACTTTGCAATGGTGCATAATCGCCGCATCCTGTATTGCGATTTTATCCATTGGCACCACTGCCAAAAACAGCGCAAACAGCATCAGGACAAAGGTAATAATCCCTTTCTTGAACTGGCCATAGCGGTTCCCGGCATCGCTCAAGGTGTCAATGAAGGTGAGAAACCCAAGCTTCATGAACGGCAGAAACAGCAGCCAGGTCATGGCGAACAGTTCGTACAAGGTGTTGTACATCATCCAGCCATAGACCGAGAGGAAGGCTTCGAGGTAGGACGAGGTGTGCATTTTTCTCTCCTTGAATCAAATCAGGTGGTTCAAATCAGATGCGGAAACTGCACAAAGATGATCTCGATGCAGATGAGCAGGCAGCCCGCAAGGCGGTGGTGCTGCAGCAGTTTTTCGTAGGAGAGGCGCATTTTGTCGCAGTCGTTGGCACGCGCCTGGATGTCTTGCAGGGTTTCAAAGGTCGCCCCCTGTGCTTCGGCGTTGTCGTAGGCATCAATCCAGCCTTCCAGCTCCCGCGCGTAGCGTTCGGCGCGTTTGGCGGCAAATTTCGGCAGGTAGAGGATGATGCCTGCAATCGCCAGCCAGCGGATGATGCTGGTGAACCACCAGCCCGCATCCAGCAGTTTTTTGAAGTTCACCGTGCCTTCCGGGCCGATGAACGCGAGTAATGCCAGACCACCGACGATGATGACCAGCAGCACGAGGATGAAGAAGCCGAAGCGGAGGATGAAGCGGAATGTTCTGCGCAGCATGGCGGTGTCCTCAGCGGTAGCGGCTGTTTTGCAGGCGGGAGATGTCGTCCTGAATCATGAAGTAGAGTTTTTCGTATTCTTCGCGGGCGACGCCGTAGAGGCTGGACTGCACCATGTCCGGCGCGTTGATGCCGGCGCGCAGCACGTCGCTCGCCAGATAAAGACGCGTCACCATCGTGTCAATCGCGTCCTGCTTGGCGCGGTCTTCAATCAGTGCTGCGCGCTGGTAGGGGTCAGCGCGGCGGATGTCTTCCATCACCGCCGGCGCGATAAGGATGCCGGTTTCTTCTTCAAATTTTTTGCGGTCGATTTTGCGGGTGGCGTATTCGTTGAGTTTGGTCAGGTAGTCGTTGCGCATTTCGTTGTAGGCCGGGCCAATGCTGCTGCCGGCGCGGCTTTCTACCCCGCTTTTGCCGCTGGCATTGAGGCGCTGGGTGGTGCTGCCATAGATGCCTTCGAGAAACGCGGCCATTTCCTTGCTGCTCTTGAAATGTTTGGTGATGGGCATATCGTCGGTCTTGCCGGTGAGCGGGCTATCCCAGCCGGTTTTGCCGTCCTTGTGGCCGGTGATGATGGAGTAGCCCGCTTTCACCAGCGACCGGGTGAAGTTGATCGGCTCCTGGTTTTCGCCGCCGTAGGCCTTGCCGTCGGCCATAACGATGCCTTCTTTTGCAGCCTTTTCGGCGACTTTTGCCTGAATGTCGCGGCTGTTTTTGAATCCTCCTTTTTCAATCATCCGTTTCCATTCGTCGCCAATGGCCACCTGCATCAGCCGGTCCAGGTGCCTTGTCGCCGTCGCGCAAGAGATCACTGCGCACCTGCTCGCAGGTTTTGACGTTAATCTGGAACAGCTCGAAGTATTCGTCGAGGTTCAGCTGGGTCAGCTGGTAGAGCTCCGGGTTCACCTTGGCCAGCGCGTATTCCAGCGCCGAACTGGCGATGAGTGAAGGAAGGCTTTCTATAACCGCCCTGAGTTGATTGAGTTTCTCCGAGACATTGGTTTTGATCTGCCCCGCCATATCTTTGAAAGGATTGAGCTCGCCGCACTGGCGGTTCAGCCCCAAACGGAAACCGGCGCCAAACTTGAAGGTCTGGCCGTAGTAGGCGGTGGCAACGCTGTCGGCTCCGGCGGCGGCTCCCGGAATGTAGTAGTAGCCAGCCTCGCCGCTGGGGATGTCATCAGCGCGGTAGTCCTGTCCCTTGCCCGGCAGCACCGAGTTGGGGTTGAACGGGTTGCCCTTGACCTTGACCGGTGCGGGAGTGCTGGCAGGTGCCGGAGCAATTTGCGCGCCTGCGGCGAGGCTGAGGGTGATGCAGCAGGCGAGCAGGGCGGTGCGGAAAAGCGGGGTGTTCGGGTTCATGGGCGTACTCCTTGCGGTTGGGATGGGGTTGCCTCCGGGGCGGGGCTGAAGCGGTTTTGCCAACGGCGGCGGCTGGCAGAAATCTGGTCGGCGATGCGGATGGCGGCTTCCAGCTCGCTGATGCCGTGTTCGTCCATCAGCCGTTTGCGCGCGTTTTTTTCATCCGCGTCGGTTTGGGCGAGGGCGAGTACCAGCGACGGCGGGATGTAGCGGATGAGACCGCAGCCAAAGCGGTCGGAGAGCATCGTCCCTTCGGTGTAGTTCGGTTTCTCAATCTTGGCCTGGCGGATGAGGTAGTGCTCCTCCGGGGTGAGGTTCTTGAAGCGCGAGATTTGCTGCGCTTCGTCCTCGCCCATCGACAACAGCCACCAGAATTCCGCCTGCGACAGGATTTTGCGCGCGTCCTCGTGGAAGTCGGAGAAGTCCTGTGTGCCAAAAATCAGCCAGATACCGAGTTTGCGCCAGACTTTGGTGGCGCGAATCATGCCGAGGATGAGCATCACCAGTTTCATCCAGTAGTGGCCTTCGTCCGTATAGACTTCGATGTGGCGGCCATCGGCCTGGGTGCGTTCGCCGAGCGCGGTGATGTTGGTCAGGGTGGCAAGTCCGGCGACGGCGAACATGTCTTCGTTGCCTTCGTTGGTGAGCGAGCCGGTTTCAATCAGGGTGAGGTCGGCATCGGCGTCAAAGCCGCCGCCGTGCTGGTTAAAGAGACGGCCGCGCGGCCCTTCTGTCCAGAATTTGATGGCTGCGGCAAATTCGCGGTAGCGCAGTTTCAGCGTTTCAGATTCTTCTGCGGCGGCGAGGGCGAGCATTGCCTCATGGACGTCCTGCGGCCGCGCGTGCGGGTCGCCTTTTTCCTGGCTGGCGCGCAAGGCTTTGATTAGGGCATCTTGCAGGAAAGCCATGTCCGCCTGGGTCAGTTTGTCGGCATCGCTCTGCTTGCCGCCGGTCACCATGATGCGCAGGGTATTGAGCATCTCCGAGAGGTAGCTGCGCTCTTCGTCGTCATCACCGGCAATTTCTGCATCGTTACGCTCTTGCGGGCGACCGCTGTTGTCCGCTTCGCGCAGCGCCTTTTCTGTTTCGTAAAAGGGCGGGAAGGTATCGGTGGAGGCAGCATTGAAGGTCATGCGCCGCACCTTTTTGCCCATCGCCTCGTAGTAGTCGGCGAGCAGACCGAAGGAGTTGCCCTTGTCGAGGATGAACTGGCGTGGCGCGTTCACCGCCATGCTCATCAGTGCCATGCTGATCATCGTCGCCGATTTGCCCGCCCCGGTCGGGCCAAACACCATCTGGTGGGCGACGCGCGAGCGGTCGGATTTGAGGAAGGGGTTGCACATGAACGGCTCGCCGCTGCGCTTGTAGCCGAGGTAGCAGAGGTTGTCCGAGCCGCGCCCGGAGCCGAAGAACGGCAGCACGGAGGAGATCTGGCTGAGGTAGGTCATGCGCGCCCGCAGCGCCGATTTGCGGTCGTGCCTGAAGTCATAGACGAACGGCAGCGCACGGACAAAGCTGTCCTGGCTGATGAGGTCGTACTGTGGCGGGACGATGCTGATGCAGTCCGAAGTCGATACCACCGCGACCGCGCGCTCGGTCACGTCCAATA